>NZ_JBFUIC010000037.1:0-32645 GCF_056402075.1 Pseudomonas sp. P4_C3 | reverse complement strand
GACACTCCGCYATCGCGAGCAAGCTCGCTTCCACAGGGGATCGCTGGTGAACAGCCAATTTTTGCATGACAGACATTCAAGTGTGGGAGCGGGCTTGCTCGCGAAGACGGCGGCACATCCAACATCGATGTGACTGATATACCGCTTTCGCGAGCAAGCCCGCTCCCACAGGTTTTGCGGTGTCCCACAATTCAGGTGACTTACATCCGCGCCAACGCCTGCGCCAGATCAGCCCGCAAATCCTCCACATCCTCAACCCCCACCGACAACCGCACCAACCCGTCGCCGATCCCCAGTTCTGCGCGGGTATCGGGTGGAATGGTGGCGTGGGTCATGATCGCCGGGTGTTCGATCAGGCTTTCCACGCCGCCGAGGCTTTCGGCCAGGGCGAAGATCTGCACGCTTTCAAGGAAGCGTTTGGCGCCAGCCAGGTCGCTGTTGAGGTCGAGGGCAATCATCCCGCCGAAACCGTGCATTTGCCGTTGGGCCAGTTCGTGTTGCGGGTGCGACGGCAGGCCGGGGTAATACACCCGCGACACTTGCGGTTGGCGCTCCAGCCACTGCGCCAGCTCCATTGCGTTGCTGCAATGCCGCTCCATGCGCAGGGCCAGGGTCTTCACGCCGCGCAGGGTGAGGAAGGCATCGAACGGCCCCGCGATGGCGCCGACGGCGTTTTGCAGGAAGCCCAGGCGCTCGGCCAGTTCTGCGTTCTGCCCGACCACGGCGATGCCGCCGATCACGTCGGAGTGGCCGTTGAGGTATTTGGTAGTCGAGTGCAGCACGATGTCGAAACCCAGTTCCAGCGGGCGCTGGATCCACGGGCTGGCGAAGGTGTTGTCGGCCACGCAGATGATGCCGCGTGCGCGGCAGGTGCGGGCGATGGCGGCGAGGTCCGTGAGGCGCAGCAGCGGATTGCTCGGGGTCTCGACCATGACCATCCGGGTGTCGTCTTGCAGGGAGGCCTCGAACGCCGCCAGGTCGGTCAGGTCGACGAAGCTGAAACGGTGCCCGGCGCTGCGCTGGCGCACCTTGTCGAACAGGCGGAAGGTGCCGCCGTACAGATCGTTACCCGAGACGATGTGCGAGCCGGCGTCGAGCAGTTCGAGCACCGTGGAAATGGTCGCCAGCCCCGAGGCGAAGGCAAAGCCCCGGGTGCCGCCTTCGAGGTCCGCCACGCAGCGCTCCAGCGCCCAGCGCGTCGGGTTGTGCGAACGCCCGTAGTCCAGGCCCTTGTGCACCCCGGGGCTCTGTTGCAGGTAGGTGGAGTTGGCGTAGATCGGCGGCATCAACGCCCCGGTGGATGGGTCCGGCACTTGCCCGGCGTGGATCACCCGGGTGGCGAAGCCCTGTGGCGGGGCGTTTTTATCCTGTTGACTCATGGCAGGGATCTCCGCAGGTGATTGAGCATGTCGGTTCGGGTAATCAGGCCGTGGAAGCCCGAGGCATCCTGGATGATCGCCACCAGCCCACGGCCCAGTTCTGCCTCCAGATCCGCCAGTGAGGCATCGGGGGACAGGGTTTGCAGTTTGTCGGTCATGGCGCTGGATACGGTCTTGCGAAAGTGCGCAACGTCTTCATGCACGCCCAGCAGGATGTCGGACTCGTCGATCACGCCGACCAGTTGCTGCCCCTTCACCAACACCGGCAGTTGCGAGACATCCGCCAGGCGCATGCGTTGAAAAGCCGTCAGTAGCGTGTCATCCGGGCCGACGCTGATCACCCGGCCATCTTCGAAACGCCGCGCGATCAGGTCGCGCAGGTCGCCGTAGTGCTTGCGTTGCAGCAGGCCCTGATCGTTCATCCACTGGTCGTTGTAGACCTTCGACAGGTAACGCGTACCGGTGTCGCAGACGAAGCTCACCACCCGTTTCGGCTGGGTCTGTTCGCGGCAGTAACGCAACGCCGCCGCCAGCAAGGTGCCGGTCGACGAGCCGCCAAGAATGCCTTCGGCGCGCAGCAACTGGCGGGCGTGGTCGAAGCTTTCTTCGTCGCTGATCGAATAGGCGTGGCGCACGCTGGACAGGTCGGCAATCGACGGAATGAAGTCTTCGCCGATGCCTTCCACCGCCCAGGAACCGGGGGTGGGGAGGGTGCCATTGCGGCTGTATTCGGCCATCACCGAGCCGACCGGGTCGGCCAGGACCATTTCCAGGTCCGGCTGCACCCGTTTGAAGAAGCGGGTCAGGCCGGTGAGGGTGCCGGCCGAACCGACACCGACGACGATGGCGTCCACATCGTGCTGGGTCTGCGCCCAGATCTCCGGCGCGGTGCTGCATTCGTGGGCTAGCGGGTTGGCCGGGTTGTTGAACTGGTCGGCGAAGAACGCATCGGGAATGTCCGCCGCCAGCCGTGCGGCGACGTCCTGGTAATACTCGGGATGGCCCTTGCCGACATCGGAACGGGTGATGTGCACCTCGGCGCCCATGGCCTTGAGGTGCAGGACCTTCTCGGTGGACATCTTGTCCGGCACCACCAGCACCACCCGGTAACCCTTGGCGCGGCCGACCAGGGCCAGGCCCAGCCCGGTGTTGCCGGCGGTGGCTTCGACAATGGTGCCGCCGGGGCGCAGGCGACCATCGCGTTCGGCGACATCGATCATCGCCAGACCGATGCGGTCCTTGATCGAACCGCCGGGGTTCTGGGATTCGAGTTTGAGAAACAGTGTGCATGGGCCGGTATCGAAACGGCTGACGCGCACCAGCGGGGTATTGCCAATCAGTTCGAGCACGGCAGGACGGGAATTGTCGGGCATGTCATCACTCCTTGCGTAAATCCGCACTGGATGGACAGCAATCCGCGCCGGGTCTTCGCGTCGGTCGCGGGCAATGCATCGCTTGGACCATAGGCCGGGATCGGGTCGACCGCAACCTTGCACAGCCAACCGGTCGCCTCGACGCTTTTTCCTCTCCAGCGACCACAAAAAACATAATTTCGCTATTTCCCGGCTCCGAACAGAATGCGGCCAACACCCTGACACCGATAGCCGCAGCAGAAGAACAACAGTGATCAGAATCGAGGCGGCAGCCATGACCGACCTGAATCAAACCACCTTTCAGAAGTGCACAGCCATGACAGTTGACAAGACCGAAATTGATACGCTTGTAGTTGGCGCCGGCCAGGCCGGCGTGGCCATGAGTGAACACCTGAGCAAGCTCGGTGTGCCTCACCTCGTTGTGGAGCGCAATCGTATCGCCGAAGCCTGGCGCACCGGCCGCTGGGATTCGCTGGTGGCCAACGGTCCGGCCTGGCACGACCGTTTCCCGGGGCTGGAATTCGACGGTCTGGACCCGGATGCCTTCGCCGGGAAAGAGCAGGTGGCTGAGTACTTCGAAGCCTATGCCAAGAAGTTCAACGCGCCGATCCGTACCGGCGTGGACGTGAAGAAAGTTGAACGTAACGCCGACCGTCCGGGCTTCACTGTTGAAACCTCTGATGGCGTGATCGAAGCCCGGCATGTAGTGGTCGCCACCGGTCCGTTCCAGCGTCCGGCCATTCCGCCGATTGCTCCCGAAATCTCCGGCATCACCCAGATTCACTCCGCCCAATACTACAACCCGCAGCAACTGGCCGAAGGCGCGGTGCTGGTGGTGGGCGCCGGTTCCTCGGGGGTGCAGATCGCCGATGAACTGCAACGTTCCGGCAAGCAAGTCTACCTGTCGGTGGGCGCCCACGATCGTCCGCCCCGTGCCTATCGCAACCGTGATTTCTGCTGGTGGCTGGGGGTGCTCGGCGAGTGGGATGCCGAGGCCATGCAGCCCGGTAAAGAGCATGTGACCATCGCCGTGAGCGGCGCCCGTGGCGGCCACACCGTGGACTTCCGCCGCCTGGCCCATCAGGGCATGAAGCTGGTCGGCCTGACCCAGGCGTTCAACGGCGCAGTGGTGGGTTTCGAAGACAACCTCGCCGACAACATCCAGCGCGGCGATGAAAACTACCTGGCGCTGCTCGACAAGGCCGACGCCTATATCGAACGCAACGGCCTGGACCTGCCGCTGGAACCCGAAGCCCGGGCCATGCTGGCCGATCCGGACTGCGTGACCCATCCAATCCTGGAACTGGATCTGCTCAAGGCCGGCGTCACCACGATCATCTGGGCCACCGGTTACTCCACCGATTACAGCTGGCTGAAGGTCGATGCCTTCAAGGAAAACGGCAAACCGCAGCACCAGCGCGGCGTGTCGGCCGAGCCGGGGGTGTATTTCGTCGGGTTGCCTTGGCAGTCCCGCCGCGGCTCCGCGTTTATCTGGGGCGTTTGGCACGACGCCAAGCACATCGCCGATCACATCGTTAAACAGCACACCTATCTCAACTATCGGGATGCGACCCAGCGTCAAGCCGACGCCGCCCGTGCACCACTTCAGAAAGCCAGCCTCATGGGAGTTCGTTAATGCCTACTCATACCCGCATCCGCATGTTCAACACCAAAGACACCTATCCGAACCAGACGCTGGACAACGATTTGTGCCAGGCCGTGCGCGCCGGCAACACCGTGTATGTGCGTGGCCAGGTCGGTACCGATTTCAACGGTCAACTGGTGGGCCTCGGCGATCCGCGCGCCCAGGCCGAGCAGGCCATGCGCAACGTCAAGCAACTGCTGGAGGAGGCGGGCAGCGACATGAGCCACATCGTCAAGACCACCACCTACCTGATCGACCCGCGCTATCGCGAGCCGGTGTACCAGGAGGTCGGCAAGTGGCTCAAGGGCGTGTTTCCGATTTCCACTGGCCTTGTGGTCAGCGCCCTCGGCCAGCCGCAGTGGCTGATGGAAATCGATGTGATCGCTGTCATCCCTGAATAAGGAATTGGCCA
Organism: Pseudomonas sp. P4_C3; assembly: GCF_056402075.1. Taxonomy (NCBI): domain Bacteria; kingdom Pseudomonadati; phylum Pseudomonadota; class Gammaproteobacteria; order Pseudomonadales; family Pseudomonadaceae; genus Pseudomonas; species Pseudomonas sp. P4_C3. The sequence continues at coordinate 27,836 of NZ_JBFUIC010000037.1, read as the reverse complement.
TGACTTTTTCCATCGTGGGTCGCTGCGCCGAGACCGGCCAGCTGGGCATTGCCATCAGTTCTTCGAGCATTGCCGTCGGCGCGCGCTGCCCGTGGCTGCGTGCCGGTGTCGGCGCGGTGTCGAGCCAGAACATCACGCTGCCGGCCCTCGGCCCGCAGATCCTCGATGAACTGGCCAACGGCTCGGCGCCGCCCCAGGCGCTGGACCACTCATTGACCCGCAACGGCTACAGCCAATACCGCCAGGTGGCGGTGGTCGATGCCCAGGGGCGCACGGCGGTGTTCAGCGGCAACCATGCGCTGGGCATCAACAACGCTGTGGCCGGTGAGCAATGCGTGGCGGCCGGCAACCTGCTGGCCAACAGTGGGGTGATCGAAGCGATGGTCGCGGCCTTTGAAAACAGCGAAGGCTGCCTCGCCACCCGGCTGATGAACGCCTTGCAGGCCGGGCAGGATGCCGGTGGTGAAGCCGGCACGGTGCACTCGGCGGCGCTGTCGGTGGTCGGTGACCTGACCTGGCCGATTGTTGACCTGCGGGTGGATTGGGCCGATCAAAACCCGATCGGCGAGCTTGGCAAACTGTGGGCGGCCTACGAGCCGCAATTGCAGGACTACCTGACCCGCGCCCTCAATCCGACCCTGGCCCCCGCGTATGGAGTGCCCGGCGATGAGTGAGTTGCGCAGCCGCGCCATGCTCGCGCGATTGATCGGGTTCGCCACGGTCAGCCGCGATTCGAACCTTGCGCTGATCGAGTTCGTGCGCGACTACCTGCGCGACCTGGGCGTGGATTGCGAACTGATCTACAACGCCGAGCGGACCAAGGCCAATCTGTTGGCCACGGTCGGCCCGCGTGTGGCCGGCGGCATCGTGCTGTCCGGGCACACCGACGTGGTGCCGGTGGACGGCCAGGCCTGGACGGTCGAACCGTTCAGCCTGAGCGAGGCGAACGGCAAGCTGTATGGGCGCGGCACCGCGGACATGAAAGGCTATCTGGCGTCGGTGCTGGCGGCCGTGCCGATGTTTCTCTCCAGCCCTTTGAGGCGCCCGGTGCATTTGGCGTTTTCCTATGACGAAGAGGTCGGTTGCCTCGGCGTGCGCGGCTTGCTGGAAGTGTTGCCCCAACGCATCCCGGCACCGGCGTTGTGTTTGATCGGCGAGCCGACCGAGCTCAAGCCGGTGCTCGGCCACAAGGGCAAACTGGCGATGCGCTGTCACGTGCGCGGCGCCGCCTGTCATTCGGCCTACGCACCTTATGGGGTCAATGCCATCGAGCAGGCCGCGCGCCTGATCGGTCGGCTGGGCGACATCGGCGCCACCCTGGCCCGGCCGCCATTGCACGACAAACGCTTCGATCCGGCGTTCTCGACCGTGCAGGTCGGAGTGATCCAGGGCGGTACGGCGCTGAACATCGTTCCAGCGGACTGCCGTTTCGATTTCGAGATCCGCGCCTTGCCGGACTTCGCCCCGCAAGTGGTCGTCGATGAACTGCAGGACTACGCCGAGCAGACGTTGCTGCCGGCCATGCAGGCCGTGGACACCGATACCGGTATCCGCTTTGAAAAAATCTCGGCCTATCCCGGCCTGGCGACACCCGCCGACAGCGCGGCGGCCCGGCTGATTGCCCGGCTATGCGGCAGCGACGAGTTCAGCACCGTGGCCTTTGGCACCGAAGGCGGGCTGTTCGATCAGGCCGGCATTCCTTCGGTGGTCTGCGGTCCCGGCAGCATGGACCAGGGGCACAAGCCCGATGAATTTGTCAGCGTCGAACAGATGGCGGCCTGTGACCGCCTGATGGATCGCCTGGCGGCTTACTTGAGTGAATCCGAACACCGATAACAACAATGGGTCGACAAGACCCGAGGAAGCGATCCATGTCCAGATCCTTGCGTTGCAGTGTTCCGTTTGCCCTGGCGGTGTTGAGTGCCAGTGTGTGGGCGGCCCCCCAGGACCTCACCGTGATTTCCTTCGGTGGTGCTACCAAACAGGCTCAGGATAAAGCCTACTTCAAGCCCTTCAACGCCAGCGGCGCGGGCAACATCATCGCCGGTGAGTACAACGGCGAACTGTCAAAGATCAAGGCCATGGTCTCGGCCGGCCACACCAGTTGGGACGTGGTCGAAGTCGAAAGCCCCGAGCTGTTGCGTGGTTGCGAGGAGGGCCTGTTCGAGAAGCTCGATGCGGGACGCTTCGGTGATTCGGCAAACTTTGTGCCCGGTGCGTTGACCGAGTGCGGGGTTGCCACTTACGTCTGGTCGATGGTCATGGCTTACGACCAGAGCAAGCAGGCCAAGGCGCCGCAATCCTGGGCGGACTTCTGGAATGTCGCCGACTTCCCGGGCAAGCGCGGCCTGCGCAAGAGCGCCAAGTACACCTTGGAAATCGCCTTGCTGGCCGACGGCGTCAAGGCGGACGACGTGTACAAGGTCTTGAATACTCCGCAAGGCGTGACGCGGGCCTTTGCCAAGCTCGACCAGATCAAGCCGAACATCCAGTGGTGGGAGGCGGGCGCGCAACCGGCGCAATGGCTGGTGGCCGGCGACGTGGTGATGAGCGCCGCCTACAACGGCCGGATCGCCTCGGCGCAGAAGGAAGGCATGAAACTGAGCATCGTCTGGCCGCAGAGCCTGTACGACCCGGAATACTGGGCGGTGGTCAAAGGCACGCCGAACAAGGCATTGGCGGAAAACTTCATTGCATTTGCCAGTCAGCCGCAGACGCAAAAAGTCTTCTCGGAAACCATCCCGTACGGGCCGGTGCATCGCCAGACTCTGTCATTGCTGCCCAAGGACGTGCAGGAGCAACTGCCGACCGCCGAGGCCAACCTGGCCGGCGCGCGGGCCGTGGACGCGGAGTTCTGGGTCGACCATGGCGAGGAGCTTGAACAGCGCTTCAATGCCTGGGCTGCGCGGTAATACAGAAACCGTGTGAACACCCAAAACCCTGTGGGAGCGGGCTTGCCCGCGATGAGGCCGGAACAGCCAGTGACTTTTCATCGGCATAAAAAAACGCCGCTCATCTCACGATGGGCGGCGTTTTTCATTGCGTTGCAACGTTAGGCTTGAACGACCGGGATGTTGGCGTTCGCAGCAGCTTCACGGAACTCGGCGATCTGGTCGAAGGACAGGTAGCGGTAGACATCGGCCGCCATGCTGTCGATCTTGCCAGCGTATTCCATGTACTCCTCGACGGTCGGCAGGCGACCCAGGATGGAAGCCACGGACGCCAGCTCAGCCGAAGCCAGGTAGACGTTCGCGCCGTCACCCAGACGGTTCGGGAAGTTACGGGTCGAAGTCGACACAACGGTCGAGTTCGGCTCTACACGTGCCTGGTTACCCATGCACAGCGAGCAGCCTGGCATTTCCATGCGCGCGCCGGCCTTGCCGTAGATGCCGTAGTAGCCTTCTTCGGTCAGCTGGTGAGCGTCCATCTTGGTCGGCGGCGACAGCCACAGACGGGTTGGCAGCTGACCCTTGACCTGTTCCAGCAACTTGCCGGCAGCGCGGAAGTGGCCGATGTTGGTCATGCAGGAACCGATGAACACTTCGTCGATCTTCTCGCCAGCAACGCTGGAGAGCAGGCGAGCGTCGTCCGGGTCGTTCGGCGCGCAGAGCACAGGCTCCTTGATGTCGGCCAGGTCGATCTCGATGATTTCAGCGTATTCAGCGTCTTTGTCCGCTTGCAGCAGCTCAGGGTTGGCCAGCCAGGCTTCCATTGCTTGAGCGCGACGTTCCAGAGTACGTGCATCGCCGTAGCCTTCGCCGATCATCCAGCGCAGCAGGGTGATGTTGGACTGCAGGTATTCGGCAATCGACTCTTTGGACAGCTGGATGGTGCAACCGGCAGCCGAACGTTCAGCCGAGGCGTCAGACAGTTCGAACGCTTGCTCTACGGTCAGTTTAGGCAGACCTTCGATCTCCAGGATGCGACCGGAGAAGGCGTTCTTCTTGCCTTTCTTCTCTACGGTCAACAGGCCAGCCTGGATCGCGTAGTAAGGAATGGCGTGAACCAGGTCACGCAGGGTGACGCCTGGCTGCAGTTCGCCTTTGAAGCGAACCAGGATCGACTCTGGCATGTCCAGCGGCATGACGCCGGTAGCTGCGGCGAACGCAACCAGACCGGAACCGGCCGGGAACGAGATGCCGATCGGGAAACGGGTGTGGGAGTCACCACCGGTACCGACGGTGTCTGGCAGCAGCATGCGGTTCAGCCACGAGTGGATGATGCCGTCGCCCGGACGCAGGGAAACGCCGCCGCGGGTCATGATGAAGTCAGGCAGGGTGTGGTGGGTGGTCACGTCGATCGGCTTGGGGTAAGCCGCGGTGTGGCAGAAGGACTGCATCACCAGATCGGTCGAGAAGCCCAGGCACGCCAGGTCTTTCAGTTCGTCACGGGTCATGGGACCGGTGGTGTCCTGGGAACCCACGGTGGTCATCTTCGGTTCGCAGTAGGTGCCCGGACGAACGCCGGTCACGCCGCAAGCCTTGCCGACCATTTTCTGCGCCAGGGTGAAACCCTTGGTGCTTTCAGCCGGTGCTTCAGGCTTCTTGAACAGGGTCGAAGGTGGCAGACCCAGCTCGGTGCGAGCCTTTTCGGTCAGGCCACGGCCGATGATCAGCGGAATACGGCCGCCAGCACGCACTTCGTCCAACAGGACCGGGGTCTTCATTTCGAAGGTGGTCAGGACTTCGTCGGTGCCGTGCTTGCAGACTTTGCCAGCATGCGGGTACAGGTCGATCACGTCGCCCATGTGCATGTTGGAAACGTCGAATTCGATTGGCAGTGCGCCGGCATCTTCCATGGTGTTGTAGAAGATCGGAGCGATCTTGCTGCCGAAGCAGAAGCCGCCTGCACGCTTGTTCGGCACGTAAGGAACGTCGTCGCCGAAGAACCACAGCACCGAGTTGGTGGCCGATTTACGCGAAGAACCGGTACCGACCACGTCACCGACGTAGGCGATCGGGAAGCCGGCGTTGCGCATTTCTTCGATCTGCTTCATCGGGCCGGTGGCGCCTTGTGCGTCAGGCACGATGCCGTCGCGAGCCATTTTCAGCATGGCCAGGGCGTGCAGCGGGATGTCTGGACGGGACCAGGCATCAGGCGCAGGGGACAGGTCGTCGGTGTTGGTTTCGCCGGTGACCTTGAACACGCGCAGGCTGATCTTGTCGGCCAGGGTCGGGCGCTTCACGAACCACTCGCCGTCAGCCCAGGATTGCAGCACGCCTTGGGCGTGAACGTTACCGTTCTTGGCTTTTTCAGCGACGTCGTGGAAGGCGTCGAACATCAGCAGGGTGTGCTTGAGTTCTTTGGCAGCTACTGGCGCCAGTTCGGCGTCGTCCAGCAGGTTTACCAGGGTCACGATGTTGTAGCCGCCCTGCATGGTGCCGAGCAGTTCAACAGCGCGCTTCTTGTCGATCAGGGGGGATTTGGCTTCGCCTTTGGCGATGGCGGACAGGAAGCCGGCCTTGACATAGGCAGCTTCGTCCACGCCTGGCGGAACGCGATTGGTGATCAGGTCAACGAGGAACGCTTCTTCGCCAGCCGGGGGATTTTTCAGCAGCTCGACCAGGCCTGCAGTTTGTTCGGCGTTTAGCGGCTGGGGAACGATACCCAGTGCTGCGCGCTCTTCGATATGTTTGCGGTAGGCTTCAAGCACAGTTATTACCCTCATCAGTGGTCCCAAATGGGTGTCCGGGACGCTCATCCCGAAATTGCCGTACTCATGCGCAGCATGGCGTTGTGAGCCACTTAGCCAGAATTACCGACAATTCCTTACAGAAGCTGCTTTCAAAGTTTTACGCCTGCAGAACGGGAGCTGATGAGGGTTGGCGTTGGGCTTTTCCCCGCTGGAAAAACCCCTCGCCAACACCGCTCTGAAGGAACGACTGTGCTCGTGACGCTTTGAAAACAGCTTCTAACGGACATTGGCGCCTAAAAAGGCAGGCTGATTCTACGGCAAAAAAAAATTAAAGGTAAGTCAGTGTTTATTGGACTTTGGTGGTGGCGCCCAACAGAGGTCCGTTGACCCTAACCCTTTAACTTTGAGGGGTGATGAATATCGGACAAAGGGCTAACATGCCGGCCTGTTCTGCTTTTTCGCGTTTTGCCTATCTATGCCCAATCAGACCATCAAGACTCCCTGCGTCGGCCTCTGCTCCACTGTTTACGGTGACCTGGTGTGCCGTGGCTGCAAGCGTTTCCACCACGAAGTGATCCACTGGAACGGTTACAACGAGGAAGAAAAGCGCGCGGTATGGCTGCGCCTTGAGCAGTTGCTGTCCCAGGTGATGGCCGCCAAGGTGGAAATTTTCGATCCGGCGCTGCTGCGGATGCAGCTGGAGCAACGCAAGATCCGCTTCGTGCCCCATCAGTCGGAATATTGCTGGGCCTACCAGTTGATCGCCCGGGGGGCGCGGGTGATCAACAACCTGGAAGCCTACGGGATGGTATTGCTGCCGGAGTTTCGCGAGTGGAACCTGCCGGAATTGCGCGATGCCATTGATCGGGAATTTTTCCTGCTCTCCGAGGCCCATTACCAGCGCTACATTGCGCCGGGGTTCCTGAAAGATGCCTTTAGCGGCTGAAAAGATCGCAGCCTGCGGCAGCTCCTACATTGGTCGTGTTTCCCTGTAGGAGCTGCCGCAGGCTGCGATCTTTTGATCTGTCCTCAATGCTTGTCGGCAATCTCCTCAAGATGATCCGCCACTTCCATCGGCTTGAGCACCAGCACATCGCTCTCCACCGCATCGAGCACCACTTCCGCCGTATTACCGATCAAGGTCCCGGACAATCCGCTACGGGCCACGGTACCGATCACCGTCACCGCCGCCTGCAGCTTGTGCACCATGAACGGAATCAACACATCCGCCGGGCCTTCCTCGATGTGCAGATGCTCATCGTCGATGTCGAATTCCGCCTGGAACGACTTGCATTGCTCGCGGTAGCGCGCCTGGATGGTTTCGCTGAGTTGAAACGTCGGGTCGGCCGACGACAGCATCGGCGACGGGTGGGCGCTGATCACGTGCAAGTGAGCCTTGGCCAGGGTTGCGATGTCATAGCCATGATCAATGATGGTGTCGTGCAGGTGGCGGTGTTCGAGGTCGCTGTTGCCGACRTCGACGGCTGCCAGGATCACTTTGTCTTTCCATGAGCCAGCGGTTTTCACCAGCAGTACCGGGGAAGGGCATTGGCGCAGCAATTTCCAGTCCTCGGGTGTCAGCAGGGCCTTTTTCAGCGCGCTGTCGGGAAAGTGTTGCTTCACCACAAGGCCGCAGCCTTCGGCTTGCTGCACATCGATGATGGTTTGATGCAGGCTCTGGTTCCAGGCCTGCTCAGTGGTGATGTTGTAACCGTCTTCCAGTAAAGCGGCCTTGAGCACACCCAACATGCCACTGTGATCATGCTTGGGGTCGCACACCAGCAGATGCAACTGCGCCTGGGTGACACCGGCGATCAACTTCGCCCGTTTGAGCGCCAGGCTTTCGGAGTGTTCGGGGTCGATGACCACCAGAATGCTGCGTACGGCTTGCATGAGCACGATCTCCTGAAAATGAAAAAGCACGGCGTTGCACAACTATAGTTGCTGTCTGCGATTCGGCGACTTGATGCATATCAACGGTTGGCAGACTGGTGGTCTGCGGGCAGGCCGGTATAATCGGCGCCCTTCGTTTGAACCTATTTGTCCGTGAGCCCCATGATCCTTCCCGAAATTCACGAGTTCCTTGGCTGCCGCACCCCCGACGGCTGGATCCAGGCCGCGCTGGCCGATCAGGAAACCCTGCTGATCGACCACAAGAACTGCGAATTCAAGGCGGCCAGCACCGCGTTGAGCCTGATCGCCAAGTATCACTCCCACGTCGATCTGATCAACATGATGTCGCGCCTGGCCCGGGAAGAGCTGGTGCACCACGAACAGGTCATGCGCCTGATGAAACGCCGCAAGATCGAACTGCGCCAGCTGTCCGCCGGGCGCTATGCGTCGGGGCTGCGCAAAGTGGTACGCAGTCACGAGCCGGTGAAGCTGGTGGACACCCTGGTGGTGGGGGCGTTCATCGAGGCCCGCAGTTGCGAGCGTTTCGAAGCGCTGGTGCCGCATCTGGACGAAGAACTGGGCAAGTTCTATTTCGGTCTGCTCAAGAGCGAGGCCCGGCACTTCCAGGGTTACCTGAAACTGGCTTGTCAGTACGGCGACGCCAAGGACATTGCGCAGGTGATCGACAAGGTCCGCACCGCCGAGCAGGAACTGATCGAATCGCCGGACGTGGAGTTTCGTTTTCATAGTGGTATCCCGACGGCCGCGTGATCCTCGCAAGCGCTGCCGCGCTGGCAATCGGTTGGCTTTGTCACGGTTTCAGGCGTATGAAACAGCAGCGAAAACCGGCCCAAGTGGCCGGTTTTTGCTGCCTGGCTCGAAGACCTGCCTCGTCGACTCGCTTTAGCGTCGGAAATGTCGAGTGAAAAACCGTACGCTTCCTACATCCCGGCCCACGCGCTGTTGCAACAATCCGGAGCCTCAAAGGACAGTCTCTGGAAGTCGAAAATGGTGATCTGCAAACTGAAAACGCAACGGGCCATGTGGCGCAGCGTTTGTGTGGCCAGCTTATTGGCAATCGGCGGATGCGCGACGAAACCGCATCCTGAATCGGGCATCAAGTGGTTGCCGGCGTGTGAAGGAATTCCAGGTGATGTACTGGATCCCGAAGTATTCGCCAGGACTCAGTGTGGCATCGTCACCGTGCCACTGGATCACTTGAATCCGAGGGTTGGCACCCTCAGTCTGGATATCACTCGCGTTGCAGCCAGGCAGCCACACCTGCGAGAGGGCGCTATATTTACCAATCCCGGGGGGCCGGGTTCGAGCGGTAACAGCACGTTCACTGTATTACTGGCTTCAATATGGAAGGGTTACAGTGATGGGCTCGAAGGTGGTCCTTATCGGCATCTGACCGATGCTTATGACGTAATTGGCATCACGCCACGAGGACAGGGCAGTACGGACGACTCACAACTGGTATGCCAATCCGATGAAATGATTGTCGCGCAAAACGACATTACTGAAGACCGTAGCCCTGCCAACCTCGTGGCTATTGAACATAACGCTGGCGTACTGGCCCGGGGTTGTGCCAGCCAACGGTTGGCGCCTTTCATCAATACCGATCAAACGGCGCGAGACATGGAGCTCGTCCGCGTTCTACTCAACGAAAACAAGCTCAACTATTTTGGCAACTCTTACGGCACATGGTTGGGCGCCTGGTACGCAGGCCTGTTTCCGAAGCGCGTCGGTCGCATGGTTCTGGACTCGAACGTGGACTGGACATCAACATTCCAGAACGCCAGTTTGAGTGTGGCGCCGGAGAAGGAGCGAATCTTTGCCGACTTCGTTGCACAGTTAGCCGCCAGCAACCCGCAGACTTACCAGATGGGCAATGATCCGATGGCCATACGTGAGATTTTTCTGCGCCTGTTGCCCCATGTTCGAGTGGCCCTGCGCTCTGACAACGATTTTTACAGCTCTGCCCATCACTTGATGGCTGCACGGGCACTCAGCGACTGGCTACATGACTCGCCCGACCTGGATGACACTGTGCTGCTAGCGAGAGCGCAAACCCATCGGTTCAGCCCCGACACAGAGGTTGATCAAGGCGCGAGGCAAGCGTTTGCGAGGCTGCTGGCCGTCGTCCGTCAGCCTGCCCCATGGAATGGCTTAGTGCCCGGTCCATTGAAAATGACCCCGGCTGACTCTGTACGCAGCACCGTCTTGTGCAACGACACGGCATCCTCGGACGACATATTCTGGACCGAAAAAGAAAATCAGTACGCCAGCCAGTATCCGGTCGGCGGCAGCTTGTTTTATACGAGGCACTGCGCTGGCTGGAGCGGGAAACAATATGCCGGTGTGCCCCTGGCAAAGCTGGCGCAGGTTCACAGCATCGTGATGGTGCAGGCGCAGTACGACGATCAAACACCGAGAGCGGGAGCCCTCAATGCTTTCGCCAGCTTGCCCAACACCCATATGACGCTGGTCAGGGACGCCTACCAGCACGGCGTTTCTTTCGCAGCCCACAATGCATGCGTGAATCGCAATGTCGGCGAATACCTGGCATATGGGCGTAAACCAGAACGTTTCTCGACCTGTTTCGCGTCAGATTAAGGCCGCGATTCACCCACTTCATCTCGTGGCTGCCGCAAGCCCGACAGCCAAGGAGATCCCTTTGCATCAATTCGATCAGCAGTCGAAGTGCTTCTGAGGGTTATTTGAACGAAAAGTGCAAGGGGAACTGTGTTCCGAAATAAATAGATAATGAATCTCAGCGGACCAGTCCGAGGCGTTCATGCCACCGGGCGATGGATTCTTCGGGGTAGACGTCGAACTGTTTGTCGCCAGGTTGCACCTCGGCCTCCACCCAAGGTGCCTTTGAACCCAGCATCAGATGCGTGTGCTCCGGCGGTACCGGCAGCGGGGTGTCGATGGCCGAGGCGAACGGATGGATCAACTCCGGCCACTGCGGACTGAACAACCACAGACCCGAGCCGCAAACCGAGCAGAAATGCCGCTCGGCGGTGCTGCTGTGGGCGCGTTTGTCGCCTTCTTCCTTGATCCGTGCATGGTAGATCGCGATGTGCTTGCGCCCGCGAACCTTGAGGCTGGCGGCATCGCCCCCGAGGTTGATCGCATAACCGCCACCGCCCTGGGTCTTGCGGCAGATCGAGCAGTAGCAACGCTGGTAAGGGTAGGGGTGGGTGCTGGTCAGACTGAACGACACCACGCCGCAATGGCAGGAACCTTCGAGTTGCATGAGAGCCTCCGGTTGTCTTGAACGTACCCGGAACAGCCTAGACCGTCAGGCCCCTTCGCTGGCAAGCCAGCTCCTACAGAGTCACGTGGTGAACACAGCCCTAACCTGTGGGAGCAGGCTTGTCTGCGATGAACGATAACGCGGTCCCCACTGGACGCCCACCAAAGGCCAAGTCAGCATGTCCCCCTCGAAACCGGGACATGACCTGATGCGACGATTACCTTCCCTGGCAGCCCTGCGAACCTTCGAATGCGCCGCCCGCCATGCCCATTTCGGCCGGGCGGCGGCCGAGTTGTGTGTCACCGACAGCGCGGTCAGCCACCAGATTCGTCAGCTCGAAGAGCAGCTCGGTGTATCGCTGTTCGTGCGCGAGGGCCGGCAGATTCGCCCGACCCTGGCCGCCGGACGCCTGATGCAGAGCTTGCAGCAGGCCTTCGAGTTGATTGGCGATGCCTGCGACGAGCTGCGTGATCCCTCATCCCTGGCGGTGTTGCGTCTGGCGGTCACCGCCGAGTTGGCGCAAAAGTGGCTGATGAGTCGTCTCACGGATTTCTACGCGCGTTACCCGCACATCACCTTGCATCTGTACGAACAACCGATCGACGCCACGGCGCCCGGGGAAGACATCGACCTGGCGATCACCTACGGCACCGGCCCGGTGGACAGCACTGCATATTTCGTCCGGCCGCTGCCGGCGCTGCAGTTCTTTCCGGTGTGCAGTCCCGGCCTGTTCAACCAGGGCACGCTGAAAATCCCGAAGGACCTGTCACGCCATTGCCTGCTACACGACGACCAGGACGGCAAGACCTGGACCGCGTGGCTCACCAGCCATGCCGGCGACCAACGCCCGGACCGCCAGTTGTATTTCGCCCATGCGGGGCTTGCGCTGGAGGCCGCGGCGCAAGGGCAGGGCGTGGCCATGGGCGACAACTTGACGGCCCAGGAGGATTTGCTCACTGGTCGGCTGGTCCGCCCGTTTACGTCGAGCATGACCGCCCTGGGCCAATACGCGCTGGTGTGCGAGCGGGTGCGGCTGGAACGTCCGGCGGTGGCGCAGATGCTGGAGTGGTTCAACGATCAGTTGCTCGATTGATGAGTTGAATTCAAGTGTTCCGAAATAATCATCGTTGGCGATCCAGTCACCAACGCCCTTAGCCTGTGGTCATTCCAATCCCTGCTGAAGAGGTTTGACCATGGCCCGTTTGCTCGACACCACTCCCAAACAGGACGGTTTCCGTTTGCCCGGCGAATTCGAAGCCAAGTCCGGTTGCTGGCTCGGCTGGCCGGAGCGCACCGACGTCTGGCGCAACGGTGCCAAGCCTGCGCAGAAAGTCTGGGTGCAGATCGTTACTGCCATTTCCATGAGCGAGCCAGTCACCGTATGCGCCTCGGCGGCCCAGTTCGCCACCGCGCGCCGGCAGTTGCCACCGCAGGTGCGTGTGGTGGAAATGACCTGCAACGACACCTGGTTGCGCGACAGCGGCCCGTGCTTTGTGGTCAACGATCAGAGTGGCGAAGTGCGCGGCGTCGACTTCGAGTTCAACGCCTATGGCGGGCTCGACGGCGGCCTGTACTACCCGTGGGACAAGGATGACCAGATCGCCAGCAAGATCCTCGAAATCGAACGCTTCGACCGCTACCGCGCGCCGCTGATTGCCGAACTGGGTGGCATCCAGAGCGACGGCCAGGGCAGCATCCTCACTACCGAGCAATGCCTGCTCAACCGCAACCGCAACCAGCATCTGGGCAAGGACGAAGTCACCCGCCGCCTGACCGATTACCTCGGCGCCGAGCAAGTGATCTGGCTGCCCCGGGGCTGCAAGTTCGACGAAACCGACGGCCATGTCGACGACCTCGCGTGTTTCGTGCGCCCCGGTGAAGTGGTGCTGCAATGGACCGACAACCGCGACGACCCACAGTGGGAAATCTATCAGGAGGCCTACGACATTCTGCGCAGCACCCGCGACAGTCGCGGTCGCGAGTTGATCGTGCACAAGCTGCCGCAGCCGGATGTGCTGGAGTGGACCGCCGAAGAAGCCGAAGGCCTGGACCAGCAGGACAGCACCCACTCCCGTCAGGCYGGGACGAAAATCTGCGCGTCGTACATCAACTACTACGCCGGTAACAGTTCGATCGTGGTGCCGCTGTTCGGTGATCGCAACGACAAGGTGGCGTTGGCGACCCTGGCCGAGCTGTTCCCGAAACACAGCATCGTCGGCATCGAAAACTCTCGGGAGATCCTCCTCGGTGGCGGCAACGTCGCGTGCATCACCATGCCGCAGTACGCCGCCACCCACTCCAACAAGAAAGGCGTGTGATCATGGGCCTGCACAAACTGACTCAAGCAATACTGCTGGTGCTTGCACCCTTGTGTGTGCAGGCCGCCGACACCGCCAAGCCGGTGGTCAACCTGTACATCTGGGGTGAATACCTGGCCCCGGACACCTTGAAGAATTTCGAGGAAAAAACCGGCATCCATGTGGTGGCCGACCACTTCGATTCCCTGGAAACCGTCGAGACCAGGCTGCTCACTGGCCGCAGTGGCTATGATCTGGTGCTGACGGCGGGGCAGCATCTGTCCCGGGCCATCGAGAGTGGCGCGGTGCAGACGGTCGACAAGCAGCAACTGCCGCATTTCGCCGGCGTCGGCGAGGAATTCCGCCAGCACATGGCGGTGTTCGATCCGGGCAACCGCTATGCCGGGATCTACGCCTGGGGCACCACGGGCGTGGGTTATCAGGAACAGGCCGTGAAACAGCGCCTGCCCGACGCGCCGACCGACAGTTGGGCGATGCTGTTCGACCCGGCCGTGGTCTCGAAATTCGCCGATTGCGGGGTCAGCCTGCTCAACGATCCCAACGAAGTGTTTGCGGCGGTCATGAAGTACATGGGCCTGGACATCAATCGCCAGAACCTCGATGACCTGAAGCTCGCCGAACAGCAGCTGGCGAAGATTCGGCCCTACATTCGCTACTTCGACAACGACCTGAACATCAGCGACCTGGCCAACGGCAACACCTGCGTGGCGATGTCGTGGAACGGCAACGTGGCCATCGCGGCGGGCCAGGCCGAGGCGGCGGGCAAGCCGTATTCGCTGAAGTACCGGATTCCGCAGGAGGGCACGTTGATCTGGTTCGATGCCATGGTCATTCCCAAGGACGCGCCGCATCCGAAGGCCGGCCTGGCATTGATGGACTACCTGATGACCCCGGAGGTGATAGCTCCGATCACCGACAGCATCCATTACGCCAATGCGATCACGGCGGCGGACGGCTTGATCGACCCGGCGATCCGCAACGATCCGGGGACGTATCCGCCGGCCGCGGTCAGGGCTTCGCTGTACAGCAAGAATGACAACGGCAAGGTGTTCAACCGGGCGTTGATCAGGGCGTTCAGTCGGTTGAAGTCGGGGTTGTGACTGGTTTTGGATGATGTGGTGTCACTATTGACGTCATCGCGAGCAAGCTCGCTCCCACAGGTTTTGTGTCTGCCAAAAATTTTATGTACACAGAAGTCCATGTGGGAGCGAGCTTGCTCGCGATGAACGATAACGCGGTCTACCGCCCGGGCAGCCGCCACAAATACCACGCAGCCACTGTCCGGTAAGGGCTCCACCCCAACCCGATCTCGATCATCTGCTTGCGCGTCGGCTGCACCTCCAGGCCCTTGAGCCGTCGATAACCCTCACGCACGCCAAAGTCGTCGGCCGGCAGGATATCCGGGCGTTCCAGGCTGTAGATCAGCAGCATCTCCACGGTCCAGCGGCCCACACCGCGCAGAGTGGTCAGGCGTTCGATCAGCGCTTCATCGTCCATGGCCAGTGCCGTGGCGTAATCCGGCACTACGCCGTCCAGCGACGCCTGGGCGATGCCCTGGATGGTCGCGATCTTGCTCGCGGAAAAGCCGCAACTGCGCAGTTGGTCGAAATCTGTGGCGACGATCTGTTCAGGCCGGGGAAACGAACCCGAACCGAACAACGCCAGCAGCCGGCCGACAATCGCATCGCCGGCCTTGGCATGCAGTTGCTGATAGGCAATCGCCCGCACCAGCGACTCATAGGGATCACGCGCCGCATGCGGCTGGTGCAGGCACGGGCCGATGGCGTCGATGTGGCGGCGCCAGTCGTCATCGATGGCGGCCAGGAACTCACTGGCCGCCAGATAGCCGTCAGACATGGGCTCAGGCTTTCCCGGACGGTTTCAACAGGGCGTTCACTTCGCCATAGGTCAACGCCTTCAGGTCGTGGCTATCGAACCGGCCGGTTTGCAGAAAACTTTTGGCGATGCCGGCCATGGCGCCGTAGAGGAACTCGGCGATGCCCGAACCTGCGGTCAGGCGGCGTACGCCCAGTGCCTCGAGCACTTCGGGGGACGGCAGGCCCGGGAACCCCAGCACATTCAGCGGCAGCGAGGTACCCTGGCACAGTGCCTTGATCTCGTACTCCGCAGTAACGCCGGCGGCAAACAGGCCATTGGCCCCGGCCGCCTGATACAGCGCGGCGCGCCTGAGGGTTTCGGCGACGCGATCTTCGGCAGGCACCAGACCCCGCAGGTAGACATCGGTGCGCGCATTGATAAACAGGTTCACATTGCGTCGGTCGGCCACCTGGCGCGCGATCTCAATCTTGCGTACCAGCAACTCCGGCGGTGAGGAACCGTCTTCGATATTGATCCCGACAGCGCCGGCGGCGATCACGGCGTCAACCACCTGCGCCACCCGTTCCAGGTCATCGGAATAACCGGCTTCGATGTCCACAGTCAGTGGCACCGAAATGACCCGGGCAATCGATTCGACCGTCGAGACCAGGCGCTCAAGGGGCAGGGTGTTGCCGTCCGGATAGCCATGCACCCAGGCCACCGCCGCGCTGCTGGTAGCCACGGCCTTGTTGCCCAGTTGCTCCACCAGCCGCGCCCCGGCGGCATCGGCGACGTTGGTGAGGATCAGCAAATCCTCGTGATGCAGTTGGTGCAGTTGATTGTCGAGCCTGTCCATCGAGCTTCCTTCCTTTTGAAAAAGACGTGGGGGATCAGAACGTCAGCTGCTCCGTGAGCTGCACCGCCGCGTTCTCCAGCCTGAGCAAAAACGCCTTGCGCGGCTGGCCTCCAGCGTAGCCGGTCAACGAGCCGTCGGCGCCGATCACGCGGTGGCACGGCACGACAATCGATAAGCGGTTATGCCCGTTGGCCAGGCCCACCGCCCGGCTGGCACCGGGTTTGCCCAGCCTCGCTGCAATGGCGCCGTAGGTGGTGGTCCGGCCGTAAGGGATGTTCGCCAGTTCGGCCCAGACCCGGCGGGAGAACTCACTACCGGGCATGTGCAGGGCAACGCTGAACTCAGTGAGTGTGCCGGCGAAATACGCGGACAATTGCGCTTCGATCTGCTGCAAATGCGCGTTGTGCCCCGGCGCCACGGCATAACCAAAACGGTTTTGCAGCGCTTCGACCGCCGGGTTCAGCGATGCCTGATCGAGAAACTCCAGCAGCACCAGCCCACGCCGTTCGGCCATGGCGATCATCGGCCCCAGCGGCGTGGTCAGGCGCGTGAACAGCAGCGGTTCGCTGTTGGCCGCGCGGCCCGGGGTGATGTGAAACGATTTCTGGAAGGCATCGCGAAAACCGCTCAGGGACTCGTAGCCGGAATCGAAGGCGACGTCATCGATGGAGTCGCCCTGTTTGATCCCGCCCAATGCCATGCCCAAGCGCCGGGCGCGCAGCCACGCGTGGAAGGTCATGCCGAAGTGCTGCTTGAACCAGCGGCGCAGTTTCAGCGGTTCGATGCCTGCGGCCAGTAGCTGGGCGTCGGTCCAGCGCTGCTCAGGGTCGGCGTCTACCGATTTGAACAGTGTCTGCACCCAGTCCGGCGCGCTGGCGGCGGTGTCCATCGGCTTGCAGCGCAGGCAGGCGCGGTAGCCCGCCGCCAGGCACTGTTCGGCGCTGGCAAAGAACTCGACGTTCGCAGGTTTCGGGCTGCGGGCGGTGCAACCGGGGCGGCAGAAAATCCCTGTGGTCTTGACCGCCGTGAAGAACACCCCCTCGTAGGAGGTGTCTCGTTCGAGCATGGCGCGAAGCATTTCGGCCCGGGGCGGAAGCAGCGTTTTTTGTAGGTTCATGGGCGCAGCATAGATCGCGTCACGGGTGGCCTCCACCGGAAAATCGACAGCGAATTTCGGACCGGAAAGTAATCGACCACAAAAACAACAAATCCCTCAGCCACGACGAGCCATCAGCAGCACCGAAGCCGCTGCAGCACAGGAACAGGTCGCGCTATGGGATTGATGGTCTACACTCCTGTCGCTTGATAACTCAAGCTCCTTACTTTCATACCCGCCTTGTGCGGGTTTTTTTTTTGGAAAAATTCCATGATCCCCAGGTTTCGCATTGTCGCCAATGGCGCCGACATCACGGCCCCTCAAGAACCTCGATTTTGGTTGACTGACTTCCTCAGGGCGTGAAGCTGCCGGTCATTTGTGTTGATAAAATCAGGTAGTGATTCACTTTTCCCCTGGGTCAAAGCCAATACAGGATAGCAATGGACCACAACCAGCCGATGCTGAGAGTGATAGTAAGGTAGATCACCACAAGCATCAGAGGCTGATTCCACATGACACACCTCCCATAACCGCTGTTTTTACATGGATGCCTGGTAAATTGGGAGCTCGTATGAACAATAAGGCAATAATCAGGCCATTTGAGTGAAAGACGGCTTGGCCGCAAGCCTTGGGCCTTTAGCGCTGCGTTCCAGGCTACTTCCTCCAGACGAAAGCCGACCCTAAATCTCCCCCCAAAAAATGGGCTTCCCCACGTGTGGGGGAGCATCCGTCCCGATGCCACAGCATCCGCGCTGCTCCTGGACCGGTGGGCACTTCATCGAGTCAAACGAGCAGCACACACAGCAGTCACCGGGATTTGGGCGTAGCAGAGTCCTGCAATTGCCACATTCATGGAAAAACTGACAGGCATCTGTGGGCATGGCTTCGCGCTTGGCGAAACTGCAATGCGGGCAGGTCAACACGATCACGGTTCAGCGGCGGTCAGACCCGTACAGCCATGGGCGTAAACCACCGTACACCGGGCTATCTGGCGAACTTTTTTGCCCCGGCGACGCAGAGGATCACGGCGACGGTGACACCCAGCATGCCGAGGCTGACCTGTTCATGCAGCAGGGTGGCGGCCAGGGAAAGCCCGAAAAACGGCTGAAGCAGCTGCAATTGCCCAACGGCGGCGATGCCCCCTTGGGCCAGGCCGCGGTACCAGAACACGAAACCGAYCAGCATGCTGAACAGCGAGACGTAAGCCAGGCTGAACCAGGCCGGCGTGCTGATGCCGGTGAACGAAGCCGGCATGCGCATCCAGCTGAGCGCCGCCACGACCGGCAGCGACAGCACCAGCGCCCAGCAAATCACCTGCCAGCCTCCCAGCGTGCGCGACAGTTTCGCGCCTTCGGCATAACCCAGGCCGCAGGCGAGGATGGCCAGCAGCATCAGAATGTCGCCTTGCGGGGAGGCGGTCAGCCCTTGGGACAGGGCAAACCCGACCACCAGCAAACTGCCCAGCACCGAGAAAATCCAGAACGCCGCCCGTGGCCGCTCGCCGCCGCGCAGGACGCCGAACACCGCCGTCGCCAGGGGCAGCAGGCCGACGAAGACGATGGAGTGCGCGGACGTCACGTATTGCAGTGCCAGCGCTGTCAGCAGTGGGAAACCGATGACCACGCCCATGGCAACGATGAGCAGCGGTATCAGTTGCTGGCGCGCCGGACGTTTTTCCTTGAATAACCCCAGCAGGCACAGCGCCAGGATCGCCGCGATGGTCGCGCGCGCGACCGTCAGGAACAGCGGATCAAACTCCAGCACCGCCACCCGTGTCGCCGGCAGCGAGCCGCTGAAAATCACCACGCCGATCAGGCCGTTGATCCAGCCGCCGGTGCTGTTTTCCAGCGTCTGGTGTTGCAGGTTCGAGGTCCGTTCCATTTGGCTCACGCTCATTGTCTGATTGCACGAAACTCATCGTATGAGCGACTATCGATACAATCAAAAAATTGTCATGGATACATCTCGACATGCCTCGATCCCGCTACAAAACCCTGGTGGATGCCTTTGCCGCCGACATCCGTTCCGGGCATTTGCCGCCCGGCACGCGCCTGCCGACTCACCGGCAACTGGCCACCGAGCACGGTTTGGCACTGGTCACCGCCAGCCGGGTGTATGCCGAGCTGGAAGGCATGGGGCTGGTCAGCGGCGAAACCGGTCGCGGGACCTTTGTCAGGGAAACCTCGCTGCCGCCGGGGCAGGGCATCTCGCAGCACGTGGTGGCTGCAGGGATGATCGACCTGAATTTCAATTATCCGTCATTGCCCGGTCAGGCCGACCTGCTGCGCACTGCCTTGCGTCAACTGGCGTTGTCCGGTGACCTGGAATCCCTCCTGCGCTATCAGCCTCACGCGGGGCGCCTGCATGAGCGGGCTTCGGTCGCGCGTCATCTGCTTGAACGCGGGCTGAGCGTGCCGGCCGGGCAGGTGTTGATCGTCAGCGGCGCCCAGCATGGCCTGGCGGTAGCGATGATGACGCTGCTCAAGCCCGGCGATGTGATCGCCGCCGATGCGCTGACCTATCCCGGTTTCAAGACGCTGGCCGAAACCCTGCATCTGGAAGTCTTGCCCATTCCGCTCACGGATACCGGGCCTGATCTGTCCGCCCTGGAAAAACTCTGCCGCAGCCGATCGGTGCGAGCCGTGTACTCGATGCCGACCTTGCACAACCCCTTGGGCTGGGTGATGGACACCGTTCAGCGCGAGCAACTGGTAGCGATCGCGCGTCGGCATGACTTAACGATCATCGAGGATGCGGCCTACGCATTCCTGGCCGAAAACGTACCGCCACCGCTGGCCGAGATGGCGCCTGAGCGGACGGTGTACGTGTCCGGCCTGTCGAAGAATGTCRCCACCGGGCTGCGTGTTGGCTTCATCGCCGCACCCGCGCATTGGGTCGCCGCCTTCGAGCGCACCATCATGGCGACCACCTGGAATACCCCCGGCGTGATGACTGCCATCGTCACGGCCTGGCTCGACGACGGCACTGTGCGCCAACTGGAATCACAAAAACGCGCGGACGCCCAGGCCAGGCAAGCCCTGGCCCGCGAGGTGTTGGCGGGACTCAGAACCATCGGTCACCCGAATTCCTACTTCATCTGGCTGCCGTTGGCGGATGACGCCCGGGCCGACCAGATCGCGATGGCGCTGATGCGCGAGCAGGTGTCGGTGTCGCCGGCCGAGCCCTTTGCGATTTCGGCCCATGTGCCGCACGCGATACGCCTGGCGTTGGGCTCCGTGGACATGGACTCGCTGCGCGTTGCCTTGGGCAAGGTTAAAAACGTCGTTGGCTATTACTCATAGCGCTGCAGGGCAGTTTTCTTCAATACGCGAGCCGCTCGGCTCTTTACCTTGAGGGCCTTGTTCAACTCGATGGAAGAAGGTGTGCAATGAGTCTGATGATGTCCATGGCGGCGTTTGCGCTGGTCGCCTCGATCACGCCGGGGCCGGTCAACATTGTGGCGCTGAGCTCCGGGGCGCGGTTTGGCTTCAGGGCCAGCCAGCGCCACGTGGCCGGGGCCACGCTGGGGTTTGTCTTGCTGCTGGTGCTGATGGGGTTGGGCCTGCATGAGTTGTTGCAACGTTGGCCGGCGCTGACCCAGGGGGTGCAATGGGCGGGCGTGGCGTTTCTGTTGTACATGGCCTTCAAGCTGGCGGCTGACAATGGGCACGTGCAAGCCAGGGAAGCGGCGCAGGCCCCGTCGATGCTGTATGGCGCCATCATGCAATGGCTCAACCCGAAGGCCTGGCTGGCCTGTGTCGCCGGCATGGGCGCGTTTGTCGCTGATGGCGAGGCGCGCCTAGTCTGGCAGTTCGCCGCGATTTATCTGGTGATCTGCTATGTGTCGGTCGGTTGCTGGGCTTATGCCGGGACGTTTTTGCGCGGTTTTCTGAATAACCCGGCCGGCATGCGCCTGTTCAATCGGGCGATGGCGTTGTTGCTGGTGGCGAGTGCGGTGTATCTGTTGTTGCCGTAACGGCATTCACTACAGATTCTGTGGCGAGGGAGCATTTTGTGGTGAGGGGGCTTGCCCTAATGCCAGTCAGTTAAGCGTTTGAACACCGCAAACCTTGTGGGAGCGAGCTTGCTCGCGATGACGGTTAGACAGTCACACAAGGGGTGCCTGACGGTCCGCTATCGCGAGCAAGCTCGCTCCCACAATGTCCGGGGTTTAACTGACAGGCATTAGGGCTTGCCCCCGTTGGGCTGCGAAGTGGCCCCCACCGTTTCTTCAAACATATGCTGCATGCAGGTTTTGCGACGGCTTCGCCGCCGAACGGGGTGGTGCGGCATTCCGACAAGCCCCCTCGCCACAGTTTCAGTCAGGCCACAGATACTGCCTCAGGCTCACCCCCGATACTGCCCCGGCGTCGCCGCCAGATGCTGTTTAAACGCCCGTTGAAAATGCGCCTGATCGGCGAACCCCGCTTCCAGTGCCACGTCTGCAATCAGCTTGCCGCTGCGCAATTGGTCCTGGGCGAACTGGATGCGCCGGTTCACCAGGAACGCGTGGGGCGTCATGCCGTAATGCTGTTTGAAGGCGCGGATCAGGTAGGACGGTGACAGTTGCGCCGCCTCGCAGATGTCTTCGAGCTTGAGGGTTTGCGTGCAGTGGTCGCGGATGTAATCGGCAGCACGCTCCAGCTTGAAATTGGGTTCACGCAGCGGTGGGTCGATCGGGTTCAATCGCTGCTGCACATCAGTGAAAAACTCCACGGCCGCGCTGTGCTTGCACAGGACATCCTGCCGCGGATCGACCAACACTTGATACAAGCTCGCGAGGCCGGTAAACAGGCTGGCGTCCCGCGTATGGGTCACCGAGAAACGGCGAAACACCGCGTCATCGCTGAACCCGAGCTGATGCTGCAAATCGGTCAGCCATGGCGTATCGACGTACAGCATCAGGTACGACCAGGGTTGGTCTTCGATCGGGTTGCAGGCGTGGACGTCGCCGGGGTTCATCAGCACCACCGTGCCCACGCTGACCTCGAACGCCGACTGCTCATGGAGATAGTTGCTGCGCCCGGCGGTGATCGCCCCGATGGAAAAGTGCTCATGGGCGTGCCGGGTGTAGCAGACTTCGCGCCCGTCGGCGATGGAGCGGGCTTCGATGAAGGGCAGGGCATCATCGCGCCAGAAGCGCGGGGCCTTGTCGGCGTTCTTGGCAACGGCGTGCTTCATGCTCACTCCTCGGCAGGTCAGCGCCCGAGTGTATTAGCTCTCGCCGTCAAAGGCGCGCTGCAACGTCGCAATATCGAGTTTTTTCATCTGCATCATCGCCTGCATGGCCCGTTGGGATTTTTTCGTGTCGGGGTCTTTGATCATCTCCATCATCGCCACGGGGACGATCTGCCACGACAGCCCGAACTTGTCCTTGAGCCAGCCGCATTGCTGGGCCTCGGGCACGCCACCGGCCGACAGGTTGCCCCAGTAATGGTCGACTTCTTCCTGGGTCAGGCAATTGACCTGAAACGACACCGCCTCACTGAACTTGAATAACGGCCCGCCGTTGAGACCGGTGAAACTCTGCCCGTCGAGTTCGAAGCTGACGGTCATGACCGAACCTTCCGGCCGGCCGTGGAACTCGAAACCGGCGTGGCCGTAATGGGTGATGGCCGTGATTTTCGAATGGTCGAAGATCGAACAATAGAATTTCGCTGCCTCTTCGGCCTGATCGTCGAACCACAGGCAGGGCGTGAGTTTTTGTACGCGTTGCATGGTGCCAACTCCTCTGCAGGTTGCGCATGTCCTGGACTTTCAGCGTAGTCAGCCTCTGGTCGTTCGGCCGTACCGTAGATCGAGAAAATTGCCGCGGGGTTGCGAAGATATAGTCGAAATGACTTGTATGGAGTCAAACAGACTATTTATGTATCGAGTCTTTATGACTTGTATGAGCGCAAGTGCCTGGATCTGAAGGGGTAAAGAGCTGGCACGGAACTTGTACAGATAAACGTACAACTGAACGCCTTCAGGAGTACGCAAAATGTTCAACTTCTTCAGCAACCCTCAGAACGTTCTTCATCTGTCGAGCGAAGTCCCGGCCCTGGTGGTGGCTTGATGCGCCGGCTTGCCGTTGCACCGGCTTTCAGTCTGGGCTTTCGACCGTTCTTTCTGGTCGGGGCCGGTTTCGCCGCCATCGCCGTGGCGATCTGGGCCTTGTGGTTGTACGGCCGCTTGCCCGGTGCGCAACCGCTGGGCGGCATGCTCGCCTGGCATCGACATGAAATGCCTTTCGGATTTGCCTCGGCCATCATTGCCGGGTTCCTCCTGACCGCGGTGCCCAACTGGACCGGCCGGCCAGGGCTCAAGGGCTGGCCGCTGATCGGCCTGGTGCTGGTGTGGCTGCTGGCGCGGCTGGCCTGGTGGTTGCCGATGCCGGCGCCCTTGCTGCTGGCCTTGCAAGTTCCGTTTCTGCCGCTGTTGGTGTGGGTGTTGGGGCGCGATCTGCTGGCCGCGGGCAAGCGCGAGAATTATCCGATTCTGTTGATGGTGTCGTTGCTGGCCGGATGTCAGGCGTTGACGTTGTTGGGGGTCGCCGTTGATGACGCCAATCTGCAACGCCATGGCGTGCTGGCTGCCTTGTGGCTGGTGGGCGCGCTGATGAGCGTGATCGGCGGGCGGGTGATTCCCTTCTTTGTCCAGCGCGGCCTGAACCGGCCCGCAACGCCTGCGGCCCATCCGTTGCCGGGCAAGGTGTTGCTGATCAGCGTCATGTTGGCGGCGGTGTCCTTTGCCGCCGGATTGAATGACGTCCCGCGCGTGTGGCTGGCGCTGTTGTTTGCGTTGATCAGTGGTTTGCATCTGCTGCGATTGTGGCGCTGGCATGACCGCGACCTGTGGCGCGTGCCGTTGCTGTGGTCGCTGTACCTGGCTTACGCCTGGCTCGCGGTAGCGACGCTGGCCATGGCGCTGTGGCACCTGGGCTGGATGCCGCAGCAAAGCCTGGCCACCCATTCGCTGGCCGTCGGCGGTATCGGCGGGTTGATTCTGGCGATGATTGCACGGGTCAGCCTGGGGCATACCGGGCGAATGTTACAGCCGTCCAGGGCGATCGTTGCGGGGTTTGTCCTGTTGTTGCTGGCGGGGGCGTGTCGGGTGTGGCTGGTGCCTTTTTCCGGTTACGGGTTGGCGTTGTCGGCGCTGCTGTGGTGTAGCGCTTTTGCGGTTTTTGTCTGGCGCTACACCGGCATTTTAATAGGGCCAAGGCTCTAGCGAACGGTTCCATGGCCGCCCATCGAGGCGGCCTTTTCATGACCGGTGGTCGATGCACAACGGTCTGCCGGCAAATCTGCGCTTAGCTGAAGGGAGAACCCGAGGCGCGCGCAGGCTGTACAAGGCCGCGGCGACGCCCCTTCAGATCACCGTGAGTCTGAGGAAATGCGCCATGCTGACCCTGAACATCAATGGCCAGGATCAGGAGCTGGATGTCCCCGCTGACATGCCGCTGCTCTGGGTCTTGCGCGATGTCGCCCACCTCACCGGCACCAAATTCGGCTGTGGCATAGCCCAATGCGGGGCCTGCACCGTTCACGTCGACGGCGCGCCGCTACGCGCCTGCATCACACCGGCCACCGCGGTGGCTGATGGGCAAAAGATTCTCACCATCGAAGGCCTGTCCGCGGACGGTTCGCACCCGGTGCAACAGGCCTGGGCGGAACTTGACGTGGTCCAGTGTGGTTACTGCCAGTCCGGGCAGATCATGTCGGCGGCGGCGTTGCTGGCGAAAATTCCGCAACCGACCGACAGCGACATCGATCAGGCGCTGTCCGGCAACATCTGCCGCTGCGGCACTTACCCGCGGATTCGCGCGGCGGTCAAGCGCGCCGCCGAGCTGGGATGAGGTGGCCATGAACAGCATCAACGCGTTATCGCGCCGTGGTTTTCTCAAGGGCAGTGCGTTGCTGGGTAGTGGACTGGTAGTCGCCTTTGTCATTCCTGGCGCTCACCGGTTCGCCATGGGCGCAGAGAATCAGGGCAATGTGTTTGCGCCCAACGCCTTCCTGCGCATTGGCAATGACAACAGCGTCACCGTGTTACTCGGCCATTCGGAAATGGGCCAGGGCATCTGGACCGGCCTGACCATGCTGATCGCCGAAGAACTCGACGCCGACTGGTCGAAAATCCGCGTCAAGCATTCCCCGGCATCGGCCGCCGATTACGGCATGCCCGGCTTTGGCGGGATGCAGATCACCGGTGGTTCGACCTCGACCTGGATGGAATTCGACCGCTATCGTCAGGCCGGCGCAGCGGCGCGTTTGATGCTGATCGACGCGGCCGCCAAGCGCTTCAACGTCGCTCCATCCGAGATTCATACCGACTCGGGCGTAGTCATTGCCGGTGAGCATCGTGCAACTTATGGCGAGTTGGCCGATGACGCCGGGCAATTGCCACGGCCGGACCCGGCCTCGATCAAGCTCAAGGACGCCCAAGACTGGCGGCTGATCGGCAAACCCACCAAGCGTCTGGACACGCCGGAGAAAATCACTGGCCGGGCAAAATTCGGCATGGACGTGCAGTTTGACGGGCTGATGACCGCGATGGTCGCCCGTTCACCCACCTTCGGCGGCAGCGTCAAATCCTTTGAAGGCGCCGAGGCGCTGGCGATTCCGGGCGTGCACAAAGTGGTGCAAGTACCGACGGGCATCGCGGTGATCGCCGATCATTTCTGGGCGGCGAAGCTGGGGCGCGATGCGCTGAAAATCGAGTGGAATCCGGGGCCGAACGCCGGGCTCAATAGCCGGGCGTTGCTGGAAAACTTCCGTAAACTCGCCACCACCCCCGGCCTGAACGCCGGTCAGGCCGGTGATGCCCAGGCAGCGCTGGCGAAAGCGACCAAGACCATCGATGCTGAATACAGCGTACCTTATCTGGCCCATGCGCCGATGGAACCGCTGAACTGCACGGTGAGCATCACCAAGGACAAATGCGAAATCTGGACCGGTACCCAGTTCCAGACCCTGGACCAGATGGTTGCCGGGGAAATCACCGGGCTCAAACCCGAACAGGTCGAGATCCATACCGAGTTTCTCGGCGGTGGCTTTGGGCGCCGGGCCAATCCGACCTCGGACTTCGTCAGCGAAGCGGTGTATGTCGCCAAGGCCGCCGGTGCACCGGTAAAAACCGTGTGGACGCGCGAGGATGACATCCGCGGTGGCTACTACCGCTCGGCGTTCCTGCACCATGCGCGCATCGGGCTGGGGGCCGACGGCCTGCCGTTGGCGTGGAAACATGTGATGGTCGGGCAGTCGATCATGGCCGGGACTTCCCTTGAAGCGAGCATGGTCAAGGACGGGATCGACAAGACCTCCGTCGAAGGCGTGGCCGACAGCCCCTACATCGAAGGACTGGCCAATCACCAGATCGAACTGCACTCACCGAAAACCGGGATCAGCGTCTTGTGGTTGCGTTCGGTGGGGCACACCCACACTGCGTTTGTCATGGAATCGCTGATCGATGAACTGGCCACGGCGACCGGCAAGGATCCGGTGGAATATCGACGCACCTTGCTCAAGGACCATCCCCGTCACCTCGGTGTACTGAACCTCGCGGTGGAGAAGGCCAACTGGAAGGCACCGCTGCCGGACGGCCATGCACTGGGCGTGGCGGTGCATGAATCGTTCGGCAGTTACGTGGCCCAGGTGGCCGAGGTGTCCCAGGACAACCTCGCCATCCGTGTGCACCGGGTGGTGTGTGCGGTGGACTGCGGCATTGCGGTCAACCCACAGAGCATCGCCGCGCAGATGGAGTCGTGCATCACCTTTGGTCTCAGCTTCGCCTTGCACAGCAAGCTGACGCTCAAGGACGGGCAGGTGGTGCAGTCCAACTATCACGACTATCAGGTGCTGCGGCTCAATGAAATGCCGGTGGTCGAAGTGCATATCGTGCCCAGCAGCGACAAACCCGGCGGTATCGGCGAAGCCGGTGTGCCACCCACGGCGCCGGCGGTGGCCAACGCGGTGTTTGCCCTGACCGGGCAGCGCCTGCGGGAGCTGCCGTTGCAGCTGTCGGGGGTGTGAGATGAAACGACATCATTGGTTGCTTGGGACGGTGATCCTGATCTGTCTCATCGCCTACGCATCGCACGTGTTCGCCGAAGACCGCGAGGCCTTGCAGGCATTCGACACCGTGCAGAAAGTCTTCCAGAGCCCGCGTTGCCAGAACTGCCACATTCCCGGTGATTCGCCGCTGCAATTCGATGCCGGGGTGCCCCACGCGATGAATGTCGTGCGCGGCATCGACGGCAAGGGCTCGGCCGGGTTGCCCTGTGCAACGTGCCATGCGCAAGGCAATCCGCCGGCCAGTTATGGTCCGCACGCGCCGCCCGGAGCGCCACACTGGAGCCTGCCGCCAGCAGCGCAGCGGATGGCCTGGATCGGCCTGCCGGCCGACCGGTTGTGCGCGATGATCAAGGATCGCTCCAGCAATGGCGACCGGGATTTCGCCGCACTGATCAAACACGTCAGCGAGGACAAGCTGGTGCTGTGGGGCTGGAATCCGGGCGGCAATCGCGCGCCGGTGTCGGTACCGCACGATATCTTCGTCACCCGGTTCAAGCGCTGGGCCGATGCAGGAGGGCCGTGCCCGCTGGCGGGTAGCTGACCAGCGGCACGCTAATAGGGAGTCAATACGGGTATGGGCGACTCTAACGTGCATACCTGCCAAGGGAGTGAATGATGTTGATCTCAGGCAAAACAGGCAAATCGGGTCGATCCGCAAACCCGTTGCTCACGCCACAGCAAGAACGTGAACGGCTGCGGGATCTGGCGCGCCAGGCCGAACAAGAGTTGGCGGGCGTGCAAATGGCGAGCATGGACGAGCTGACGCTGCTCTCCAATCGCCATGGCTTCAGCGAACTGGCCCGGCTCGGGCTGAACGCCTGTCGGGAGCTGGGGACGCCGGCGACGCTGCTGTACTTCACCCTCGATGAATTCAAGCGCATGAGCTATCTGTATGGC
>NZ_JBFUIC010000036.1:0-33508 GCF_056402075.1 Pseudomonas sp. P4_C3 | reverse complement strand
TGTAGGAGCTGCCGCAGGCTGCGATCTTTTGACTTTGATTTTTTAAGATCAAAAGATCGCAGCCTGCGGCAGCTCCTACAGGGTCAGCTCAACCGCCAGGCGGCGAGTCCGAGGCAAAACCAGCCCGCCAGGAAGGCCAGGCCACCGAACGGGGTGATGATGCCGAGCTTGCTGATGCCGGTCAGCGTCAAGATGTACAGGCTGCCGGAGAACAGCAGGATACCGATGGCAAACGACGCGCCGGCCCAGGTGATCAGGCGGCCGGGAATCTGCGTGGACAGGAATGCGACACCCAGTAATGCCAGGGTATGCACCAGTTGATAGGTGACGCCCGTGTGGAAAATCGCCATGTACTCGGCACTCAGGCGGTTTTTCAGGCCATGGGCGGCAAAGGCGCCGAGGCCGACACCGGTGAAACCGAAAAAAGCGGCCAGCATCAGAAAGCCACGCAGCATGCAGAACTCCAGTCAGTTTCGATCCAAAGGGTCTGTATAATGGCCCGCTCAACGGGTTCGGCCAAGCCATCTCTATGCTGCGTATCTATTTCCGTCATTTCACCAAGGCCGTGCTCTGGTTCATGGGTGGCAGCGTATTGCTGGTGCTGATCTTTCGCGTGGTGCCGCCACCGGGGACGACGCTGATGGTCGAGCGCAAGATCGAGTCCTGGTTCGATGGCGAACCCATCGACCTGCAACGGACCTGGAAACCCTGGGATGAGATCTCCGATGACCTGAAAGTCGCGGTGATTGCCGGCGAAGACCAGAAATTCCCGGAGCACTGGGGCTTCGATATCGGCGCGATTCAGGCGGCGTTTGCCCATAACGAGCGCGGCGGTTCGATCCGTGGCGCCAGCACCCTCAGTCAGCAAGTTTCGAAAAACCTGTTCCTGTGGTCTGGCCGCAGCTGGCTGCGCAAAGGCCTGGAAGCCTGGTTCACCGGATTGATCGAAGTGTTCTGGCCCAAGCAGCGAATTCTTGAGGTGTACCTCAACAGCGTCGAGTGGGATGACGGCGTGTTTGGTGCCGAAGCGGCGGCCCGGCATCACTTTGGCGTGAGTGCAAAAGGCCTCAGCCGCCAGCAATCGAGCCTGCTCGCCGCCGTCCTGCCCAACCCGAGGGTCTGGAGCGCCGGCCATCCGACTTCTTACGTTTCGCGCCGGGCTGGCTGGATTCGACAGCAGATGAGTCAGTTGGGCGGGGACAGCTATCTGGTCGGACTGAACGATTCGCGCCGGGCGCCTTGGTCCCAGTAACTGATCACAATTCTTCAGACCCTGAAAACCACTGTGGGAGCGGGCTTGCCCGCGATGACGGCCTGACATTCAACTTTTATATTGAATGTTCGGACCTCATCGCGAGCAAGCTCGCTCCCACAGGATCAATGATCGGGGCGCTTTTTATTGCCAGGCCGCCAGTTAAGCAGCGATCGACAACTTGAGCTTGTTCATCGCGCTCTTCTCGAGCTGACGAATACGCTCGGCCGACACGTTGTACTTCTGCGCCAGGTCGTGCAGCGTGGCCTTTTCTTCCGCCAGCCAGCGCTGGTAGAGGATGTCACGGCTGCGGTCGTCCAGCACTTCCAGCGCTTCGTGCAGGTTGTGGTTGGAGTTGTCGCTCCAGTCGGCATCTTCCAGTTGACGGGCCGGGTCGTACCGGTGGTCTTCCAGATAATTGGCCGGCGACTGGAATGCACTGTCGTCGTCCGCTTCGGCAGCCGGATCGAAGGCCATGTCATGGCCGGTCAGGCGGCTTTCCATCTCGCGTACTTCCCGAGGCTCTACACCGAGGCTTTCCGCCACGCGGTGGACTTCCTCGTTATTCAACCAGGCCAGACGTTTCTTCTGGCTGCGCAGGTTGAAGAACAACTTGCGCTGGGCCTTGGTGGTCGCGACTTTCACGATGCGCCAGTTGCGCAGGATGAACTCGTGGATTTCCGCCTTGATCCAGTGCACGGCAAAGGACACCAGGCGCACGCCCATTTCCGGGTTGAAGCGCTTCACGGCCTTCATCAGGCCGACGTTGCCTTCCTGGATCAGGTCAGCCTGAGCCAGGCCGTAGCCGGAATAGCTACGGGCGATATGTACGACAAAACGCAGGTGGGCGAGCACCATCTGCCGAGCCGCCCCCAAATCCTGCTCATAATAGAGACTCTCGGCCAGTTCACGCTCCTGCTCCGGCGACAGCAGTGGAATGCTGTTGACGGTGTGCACATAGGCCTCCAGGTTCGCACCCGGGACCAGAGCATATGCAGGTTGCAAAGAATTGGTCATACGAAAAAACCTCCGACTTACAAACTCGTGCAGTTCAGCACTGCGAAAATTGACCGGAAACCGAAAGACAAGTTCCCAAAACCTAAAAACGCTGAAAGGTCAATACGAGCAAAATGATACTACTTAGGCGCAAGCTCCCTCAGGTGGCGTGCGACTGCAATCCATGCACCGATATACCCCAACAGCACCGCGCCAAGCAAGAGAGACAGACCGTCGGCAACTGGCACTCCAGCCAGCGCAAAATCACTGCCGTACAAACCGGCCAGCCCCACCACCGCGTCGTTCAGCCAATCAAGGCCGAACGCCAGTACGCCCCAGGACAGAATCCCCGCACCGAAGCCATACAGTGCGCCCATATACAGAAAGGGCCTGCGTACATAGCTGTCAGTGCCGCCGACCAGTTTAATCACTTCTATCTCTATGCGGCGGTTTTCAATATGAAGACGAATGGTATTGCCTATCACCAAAAGTAATGCAGAAACCAGAAGCACGGTCAGACCGAAGACAAAACGGTCACCCAGCTTGAGGATGGCTGCCAGACGCTCGACCCAGACTAAATCAAGTTGCGCCTGTTGTACCTTCGGCAGCTCGGATAGTTTTTGTCTTAATGCTTCAAGAGCCGGCTTGTCGACTTCGTTCGGCGTCACCAGCACCACGCCTGGCAGCGGGTTCTCCGGCAACTCCTTGAGCGCCTCGCCCAGCCCGGACTGTTGCTGGAACTCTTCCAGCGCCTGCTCCCGGCCAACGTATTCGGCATCGGCCACGCCAGGCATGCCCTTGATCTGATCGCGCAGCGATTCACCTTCCGCCGGCTTGGCCTCAAGGTCCAGATACAGGGAAATCTGCGCCGCGCGCTGCCAGGAACCGCCCAGACGCTCGACGTTACTTAGCAAAAGTGACAGGCCCATGGGCAAGCTCAGGGCCACCGCCATCACCATGCAGGTGAAAAAACTGCCGATGGGCTGCTTGCCCAGGCGGCGCAGGCTGTCCACCAGACTGGCGCGATGGCTTTCGATCCAGGCACGGAACAACGTGGCGAAGTCCGGCCCGTCGTCATCATCGCGTTTTTTCTTTTGCGGCTGCGGATCGGCGGCCTTCGGAGCCACACGCTCGGAAACCTTGGGGCTACGTGTTGCACTCATACGGCCGCCTCCCCGTCACCGATCAATCGACCGCGTTGCAGCGTCAGCATGCGATGGCGCATGCGGGCGATCAGGGCCAGGTCGTGACTGGCGATCAGCACGCTGGTACCCAGGCGATTGATGTCTTCGAACACACCCATGATCTCGGCGGCCAGACGCGGGTCGAGGTTACCGGTCGGCTCGTCCGCCAGCAGCAAGGCCGGACGGTGGACGATGGCGCGGGCGATGCCGACGCGCTGCTGCTGACCGGTGGACAGGTCGCCCGGGTACAGATCGGTTTTATCCGACAGTGCCACGCGCTCCAGTGCCGAGTCCACGCGCTTGGCGATCTCGGCCTTGGACAGGCCCAGGATCTGCAAAGGCAACGCGACGTTATTGAACACCGTGCGATCGAACAGCAACTGGTGATTCTGGAACACCACACCGATCTGCCGGCGCAAGAAAGGTATCTGCGCGCTGCTGATGGTGCTCAGGTCTTGCCCGGCGAGCAGCAGCTTGCCGCTGGTCGGGCGCTCCATCGCCAGCAACAGGCGCAACAGTGTGGATTTACCGGCACCGGAATGGCCGGTGACAAACAAGAACTCGCCACGACGGACTCGAAAGCTCAGCTCATGCAAGCCGACGTGACCGTTCGGGTAGCGCTTACCGACCTGTTCGAAACGAATCATGAACGCTCCCGCTCGGCAAACAATGCCTGGACAAAGGGTTCTGCTTCAAAGGTACGCAAATCGTCGATGCCTTCGCCGACGCCAATGTAGCGGATCGGCAGGCCGAATTGCTTGGCCAGGGCAAAAATCACCCCGCCCTTGGCGGTGCCGTCGAGCTTGGTCAGCGCCAGGCCGGTCAGTTCGACGGTCTGGTTGAATTGTTTGGCCTGGTTGATGGCATTCTGGCCAGTGCCGGCATCAAGCACCAACAGCACTTCGTGAGGTGCGTCGGCGTCGAGCTTGCCGATCACCCGGCGAACCTTTTTCAGTTCTTCCATCAGGTTGTCTTTGGTGTGCAGGCGACCGGCGGTGTCGGCGATCAGCACATCGATGCCACGGGCCTTGGCGGCCTGCACGGCATCGAAGATCACCGAGGCCGAGTCGGCGCCAGTGTGCTGCGCGATCACCGGGATCTTGTTGCGCTCACCCCAGACCTGCAATTGCTCCACCGCCGCGGCACGGAAGGTATCGCCGGCGGCGAGCATGACTTTCTTGCCTTCCAGCTGCAGTTTCTTCGCCAGCTTGCCGATAGTGGTGGTCTTGCCGGCACCGTTGACGCCGACGACCAGAATCACGAACGGCTTGTTCTGCGAGGTGACTTTCAGCGGCTGCTCGACAGGCTTGAGCATCGCTGCCAGCTCGGCTTGCAAGGATTTGTACAGGGCATCGGCGTCGGCCAGCTCCTTGCGCGCAACCTTCTGCGTCAGACGCTGAATGATCACCGAGGTGGCCTCGACACCAACATCGGCGGTCAGCAAACGGGTTTCGAGGTCTTCGAGCAGTTCGTCATCAATAACCTTTTTGCCCAGGAACAGGCTGGCCATCCCTTCGCCAATACTGGCGCTGGTCTTGGACAGCCCCTGCTTGAGGCGGGCGAAGAAACCGGCTTTGGTTTCTTCGGTGCGTACGGGTTCTACCGGGGTTTCGACGGGCGACGCGATCGGTTCAGGAATCGGAGCGGGTGCAGGCGCTTGAGCAACCGGAGCAACCGGAGCAACCGGAGCAACGAATACCGGAACCTCTGGCTGGCTGACAACGGGAACAGGCTCGGCCACGACGATTGGTTCAACAATCGCTTCGACCACAGGCGCGTGAGCCGGTGCAGGCGTAAACGCTACCGGAGCCGGAATCGGTGGTGTCACGTGAGGAGCCAGGTCATTTTCGACCAATGCCACGGGTTCTTCGGCTACCGGCAGGGTCAACCACGGTTCGGCTATCGGGGCCAGTGGCTGTTCGGTGACGATTTCGCTGACGGATTCGGGAGCGGCTTCAACCTTGGGTTGCAGCAATGGCTCGGCAATCGGCAGAACAACCGGCGCGGGCGCTTCTTCTATTACCGGGACCGGCGTCGGCGCTGGTTCAGGAATGGCTTGTGGCTGTTCGACGACGGGTTCCTGCGGCTTTTTGCGCAGCCATCCGAACAGGCTTTTTTTCTCGCCAGCCGCAGCTGGGGTCTTCTTGTCGTCGTTGGAACCAAACATGGAGGACGGCTATCTCACGGTAGCGACGCGCCAATGGCGCCCCGGCAAATAAATATTCGATGCAGAACAGACTGCGATTGACCCAGCTTGTTCACGCGCAACATTTTGTCGAAGTGCTCAACGGCACCTCAAGCAATCGATTTCTCATAGGACTAAAGCAGCAAAATCGGCGAAAACGCGGAATTCAGTTGATAAATATCCACCTTCCGTCGCAAACCCATTCAACCTGATCAAGCATAAAGGCCTGATAGGCGTGGCCGCCGCTAAAACGGATCAGTATCCTAGCACCCTCTCGCCCGCTGACGCTAAGAACAAGCGGGCAGCCCCAAAGGTTTGAAAACGAATGAATGCTCTTGCCCGCCGCGCCGCTGGCCTGCTGCTCAGCACAGTTTGCCTGCCCCTTTCGGCCCTGGCTGCCGACCCGCAACCCACCCACGAATTCACCCTCGACAATGGCCTGAAGGTGGTCGTGCGTGAAGACCACCGAGCGCCCGTGGTGGTTTCCCAGGTCTGGTACAAGGTCGGCTCCAGCTACGAGACGCCGGGTAATACCGGCCTGTCCCACGCGCTGGAACACATGATGTTCAAGGGCAGCGAGAAAGTCGGCCCCGGCGAAGCCTCGCTGATCCTGCGCGACCTCGGCGCCGAAGAGAATGCATTCACCAGCGACGACTTCACCGCGTACTACCAGGTGCTGGCCCGGGATCGCCTGGGTGTGGCCTTCGAACTGGAAGCCGACCGCATGGCCAGCCTGCGCCTGCCGCCCGACGAGTTTGCCAAGGAAATCGAGGTCATCAAGGAAGAGCGTCGCCTGCGCACCGACGACAAGCCGATGTCCAAGGCCTACGAGCGCTTCAAGGCCATGGCCTATCCGGCCAGCGGTTACCACACGCCGACCATCGGCTGGATGGCCGACCTTGAGCGGATGAAAGTCGAAGAGCTGCGCCACTGGTACGAAACCTGGTACGTGCCCAACAACGCCACGTTGGTGGTGGTTGGCGATGTCACCCCGGACGAAGTCAAAACCCTGGCCCAACGCTATTTCGGCCCGATCGCCAAGCGTGAAGTGCCCGCCGCGAAAAAACCGCTGGAACTGGCCGAGCCGGGCGAGCGCCAGATCACCCTGCACGTGCAGACCCAACTGCCTAGCCTGATGCTGGCCTTCAACGTGCCGAGCATCGCCACCGCCGAAGACAAGCGTCTGGTCAATGCCCTGCGCCTGATCTCGGCACTGCTCGACGGCGGCTACAGCGGACGCATCCCGACGCAACTGGAGCGCGGAGAAGAACTGGTGTCCGGCGGCTCGTCGAGTTACGACGCCTACACCCGTGGCGACAGCCTCTTTACCCTGTCGGCATCGCCAAACTCGCAGAAGCACAAGACCATCGCCCAGGCACAAGCCGGTTTGTGGAAGCTGCTCGACCAACTGAAAACCACGGCGCCAACTGCTGAAGAGCTGGAACGGGTCCGCGCACAAGTCATCGCCGGCCTGGTCTTCGAGCGTGACTCGATCACCAGTCAGGCCACGGCCATCGGCCAACTGGAAACCGTCGGACTGTCATGGAAACTGATGGACACCGAACTGGCCGACCTGGAAAGCGTCACGCCGGAAGATATCCAGAAAGCCGCCAAGTTGTATTTCACCCGCGAACGTCTCAGCGTCGCCCATGTACTGCCTCTGGAGACGACTCATGAGTGAGCGTAAAACCTCCCGCCTGGCCCTGATCGGCCTGGTCGCCGTCGCCGTTATCGGCTCCGCCGCGTTCTATTTGTCGCGCCCTGGCGAAACCAATGCCAGCGAAGCCCTGGACAAGGCCAAGGCCAGCCAGAAACTGCAGTCGCTGACCGAGCTCAACGGCAAGGCACCGGACCACCGCAAGCTGGACGTGCAGACCTGGAACACCGCCGAAGGCACCAAGGTGCTGTTTGTCGAAGCCCATGAGCTGCCGATGTTCGACATGCGCCTGATCTTCGCTGCCGGCAGCAGCCAGGACGGCGCTGCACCGGGCGTGGCGGTGTTGACCAACGCCATGCTCAACGAAGGCGTGGCCGGCAAAGACGTCGGTGCCATTGCCCAGGGCTTCGAAGGCCTGGGTGCCGATTTCGGCAACGGCGCTTATAAGGACATGGCAATCGCTTCGCTGCGCAGCCTGAGTGCCAAGGACAAGCGCGAGCCGGCCCTGAAGCTGTTCGCCGAAGTCATCGGCAAGCCGACTTTCCCTGCCGATTCGCTGGCCCGCATCAAGAACCAGTTGCTTGCCGGTTTCGAGTACCAGAAACAGAACCCGGGCAAACTGGCGAGCCTGGAACTGATGAACCGCTTGTACGGTGATCACCCGTACGCACACGCCAGCGACGGCACGGCGAAAACCGTCCCGGCGATCACCGCGGCCCAACTGCGTGCTTTCCACGAGAAAGCCTACGCCGCCGGTAACGTGGTGATCGCGCTGGTCGGCGACCTGTCCCGTGCAGAAGCCGAAGCGATTGCCGCGCAGGTTTCCAGTGCCCTGCCCAAAGGCCCGGCCTTGCCGAAAATCGCGCAACCGGTCGAGCCCAAGGCCAGCGTCGGCCATATCGAGTTCCCGTCCAAGCAGACCAACCTGATGCTCGCGCAATTGGGCATCGACCGCGACGACCCGGACTACGCAGCGTTGTCCATGGGGAACCAGATTCTCGGTGGCGGCGGCTTCGGTACCCGCTTGATGAGCGAAGTGCGCGAGAAGCGTGGCCTGACTTACGGCGTGTATTCGGGCTTCACCCCGATGCAGGCGCGCGGCCCGTTCATGATCAACCTGCAGACCCGCGCCGAGATGAGCGAAGGCACCCTGAAACTGGTGCAGGATGTACTGGCCGACTACCTTGAAACCGGCCCGACCGAAAAAGAGCTCGACGACGCCAAGCGCGAGCTGGCCGGCAGTTTCCCGCTGTCCACCGCGAGCAACGCCGATATCGTCGGCCAACTGGGCGCCATCGGTTTCTACAACCTGCCGTTGAGTCATCTGGAAGATTTCATGCAACAGTCCCAGGCCTTGACCGTCGAGCAGGTCAAAGCCGCCATGAACAAACACCTGGGCACGGACAAAATGGTCATCGTCAGCGTTGGCCCGACCGTGCCGCAAAAGCCGTTACCGGCCCCTACTGACAAACCTTCCGAGCAACCGCTCGGGGTTCCGGAGCATTAATGGCAAGTCCAAAAAAACCCGCCAGAAACGTCCACAACGGCGTGAACCAGCTGCGCATCATTGGCGGCGAATGGCGCAGCCGCAAGCTTAGCTTCCCCGACGCCCCGGGCCTGCGCCCGACGCCGGATCGCGTGCGTGAAACCCTGTTCAACTGGCTCGCGCCTTACGTGCCGGGCGCCAAGGTGCTCGACCCGTTCACCGGCAGTGGCGCGCTGTTCCTCGAAGCCCTGTCCCGTGGCGCAGCCATGGGTCAGGCGCTGGACGCCAGCAGTATCGCGGTGTCCAGCCTGAAAGAGCACCTGGGGACGTTGCGGTGCACCAACGGCCAGGTCCAGACCGCCGATGCCCTGCGCTACCTGGAAACCCAGACCGCGACGGCCTACGACCTGGTGTTCCTCGACCCGCCGTTCAACCAGAACCTGCTGCCCGCCGTTTGCAAGTTGCTCGAAGAGCGCCAATGGCTGGCCGAAGACGCCTGGGTGTACACCGAAAGCGAGTCGGCGCCGTCGACCCTGGGCCTGCCGGAGAACTGGCGCCTGCACCGGGAGCAGAAATCCGGACGCGTGTATTACTCGTTGTGGCAGCGCAGCGCCTGACATTTCAGCGAGACGACTGCCCCAGCCTGGTTGTGAGGTGCACTACATAGTTACCGCCTGACATCCTTACGGATCATCCACAGTGGCTTGCGCAATTACCTGCAAACCACTGAGGATGAACACGGATGAACATCTCCCGCAGCCTGTTTATGCTGCCCTTTATCGCCTGGCTACCGCTCATGGCCAGCGCGGCAACACCCCCAGCGACGCAAGACTTCGTACTGGACAACGGTCTCAAGGTTGTCGTGCGCGAGGACCACCGCTCCCCCATCGTCACCGCCCAACTCTGGATCAAGGCCGGTTCAAGCTACGAACCGCCCGGCCAGTCCGGCCTGTCCCACGCCCTCGAACATATGGTCTACAAAGGCAGCAGCAAGGCCTGCGCCGGAGAGTTCGAGGCGATACTGGAGAAATTGGGCGCCAGCCAAAACGCATTTACCGGCACTGATTTCACGGTTTTTTACCAGACACTGCCTTCCGGCCGCACTGGCGTCGCGTTCGAAATACTGGCCGATCTGATGAGTACGGCCGAGCTGAATGCACAGGACTTCACACCGGAGCTCAAGGTCATTCAGGAGGAGCGTCGGATGCGCGTTGATGATGAAATCATCGCGCTGGCTCACGAACGACTGAACAGCATCGCCCACCCGGCCAGCGGCTACCGCACCCCGACGATTGGCTGGATGCACGATCTGCAACGCATGAACGCCGTGCAATTACAGCAGTGGTATCAGGCCTGGTATTCGCCGGACAATGCGACGCTGGTGGTCGTTGGCGATGTTGCACCTGAGCGGATCAAGGCCTTGGCACAGCAGCACTTCGGCCACCTTGAGCGGCGCGCAACACCCATGGCGCCAGCCCCCGTCGAACTGGCCTCTGCCGGTGAACGGTCACTGACCCTGCGCGCGCCGGTAGCGTCCCCGCGCCTGATCATGAGTTTCAACGCGCCCAGTCTGACCACGGCACTGGATCGTCGGACCGCCCATGCCCTGCGCTTGCTCGATATGTTACTGGCCGGATCCAATAGCGCGCGGATCAAACAGCAACTGCAACTGAGCGAGGCGATATTCACTGAGGCCGACTCAGAGTACGACGCCTTCAATCGCGGCGATTCGTTGCTGACCATCAGCACCCAGCTCAACCCGGACAAGCTCAATGACGCTGACGAAGCCCTCGCCCGACTGTGGCAAGTGATCGAATCACTGAAGAGCAAGGCACCGGAACCGGCAGAACTGGACCGTGCGAAAAACCTTGTGATCGCTAACTCGGTTTATGCGCAGGATGATCTGGAAGGACAGGCCAACACCTTGGGCCTGCTGGAAACCATCGGCCTGGACTGGCGGCTGGCCGATCAGGATACGGATGAGCTGAACAAGGTCACTCCCCTGGATATTCAACAAGTCGCAAAGACTTACCTGACGCGTGAGCGCCTGAGTACCGCGAAAATCCTGCCGGAGAAAAACAATGGATAAGCTCAAAGGCCACATCAATGGATTGATCCTGGCCGGCATGCTGTTGAGCGCACAGGCCCCTGCCGTTGCAACCACGGCGCCCCAGAAACCAGTGCTGCAATCGCTCAACGAACCACAGTCTCCGACGATCCACCGCGCGCTGTCGATCAAGGGTTACAAAACGCTCAGTGGAACGAAGATCCTGTTCATCCGCACCCCTGGCCTGCCGATGTTCGATGCCCTGGTGAGTTTTTCCGCAGGCAGCGCCCAAACCCCGCATCAACCCGGCCTGGCAGCGGTGACCTTCAGCCTTTTGAATGAGGGTGTGGCTGGCAAGGACGTCAATGCCATACTGGCGACGTTCGATAATCTGGGTGCCAGGCTGGGTATGGGTATCAGCCAGGATCGGACCCTTTTTTCCCTGCGCAGCCTGAGCGACGAAGCCCGGCGCGCTCCAGCCCTGGAACTGTTTGCCCAATTACTCGGCAAGCCGCTGTTGCCGCAAGAGTCCCTGCCTACAGTGAAATCCCAATTGCAGTTCTTGCTGGACCGTGAAGATCAGTCCCATGCCGCTCAAGCCCGAAAAGCTAATCTCGGCCAGCTGTTTCCCGACCACGGCTATGCTCAGTCCTTCTACGGAACCCGGGCCGGGCTTGCCTCCATCACCCGCACCCAGGCGCAAGACTTTCATCGCGAGGCTTATTCCGCGGGCAATGCCCAGATCACACTGGTCGGTGACCTCACCGAGGAAGAAGCCCAGCGTATTGGTGCGCAGATATCCGCGGCCTTGCCCCTGGGACCGGCCACTGCCGCGATCCAGCCAGCGACAAGTCCAGCTGCTCCAAGTCTGTTGCGTGTTGAGCGACCATCGACCCAGGCTTACCTGCGCCTTGCCCAGCCAAGTGTGCTGCGAAACAATCCGGACTACGTCGCGCTACAGATGGCCATGCGGATTTTCACCAACCGACTGACCGATGAATTGCGTGAACGCCGAGGCCTGACCTACCACGTTGAAGCCGACCTTTCAGCCCTTCAGGTACAAGGATTGCTGACCATTGAATTGCAGACCCGACCAGAGCAGGCCGATGCCGTGCTGACCCATATCAAGACGATGTTCACCGACTTCCTCGCCCAAGGGCCGACCCAACAGGAACTCGAAGACATCCAACAGCAACTGACCGGTAGCGCGCCGTTGAACAGCGCTACCAATGCGCAGATTCTGAGACAGTTGTACGCCATCAGCGCTCACAATCTGCCACTGGACCTCGACTTTGCCA
The DNA here is from genome assembly GCF_056402075.1 of Pseudomonas sp. P4_C3. Lineage (NCBI taxonomy): Bacteria > Pseudomonadati > Pseudomonadota > Gammaproteobacteria > Pseudomonadales > Pseudomonadaceae > Pseudomonas > Pseudomonas sp. P4_C3. The sequence goes on along the minus strand of NZ_JBFUIC010000036.1, from coordinate 21,403 downwards.
CGCAAGCAGCCTTGAAGCTGAACCTTGTATCAATCAAAAACGCACTCAACCGGCATTACCACGCCAACCAATGGCGCGTTGTCATCCTGGGGCCGAAGACAGATCAACAACCGCTGCCGGCTCCAAGCGAAAGCACAACCAATTCCATGTGTCGCGCACCTGGCGAGATTGTGGCAAGTTAGACAGCCATGATGACGCGGTCGCGGCGCTGCCGCGCCGCGTCTTCGGGCAGACTCATGAACACTTCCACCGAGAATGACTGTGCAACCGCACCCCGCACTGGCCTCACCGCCGTCCTTTACCCCCGCCTTTGGCATCGGCAATCCGCACTTGCAAACCTTGTGGGGGCCTCTGTGGCGTAAAACCGTGCACATCGGCCGCGAACGCGAACGTCTTTGGCTTGAAGACGGCGATTTTCTCGATCTCGACTGGCACGGCCCGCACAGCGCCGATGCACCCTTGGTGCTCGTGTTGCACGGGCTCACCGGCTCCTCGAATTCGCCTTATGTCGCCGGCATGCAAAAAGCCTTGGGCGACCGAGGCTGGGCCAGCGTTGCGCTGAACTGGCGCGGCTGTTCGGGCGAACCCAACCTGTTGCCGCGCAGCTACCATTCCGGTGCCAGCGAAGACCTGGCCGAAACCATCAAACACTTGCGGGCCAAACGGCCTCTCGCTCCGCTGTATGCTGTCGGCTACTCATTGGGCGGCAATATCCTGCTCAAGCATTTGGGCGAAACCGGTAGCGACAGCGACTTGATGGGCGCCGTGGCGGTGTCGGTGCCGTTCCGCCTGGACCAGTGCGCCGACCGTATCGACCAGGGTTTCTCAAAGGTCTATCAGGCGCATTTCATGCGCGAGATGCTCGCCTACATCAAGAACAAACAGCGGCAGTTCCAGCATGACGGACACGAGGATGGCCTGGCCGCATTGGCCGCACTTGGCTCGCTGGAAAACATGCGCACGTTCTGGGATTTCGATGGCCGGGTTACCGCACCGCTGAACGGCTTTGTCGATGCCGAGGATTACTATCGCCGCGCATCGAGCCGCTACTTCCTCGGCGAAATTCGCACCCCGACCCTGATGATTCAGGCGGCCGACGACCCCTTCGTATTTCCCCACAGCCTGCCGCACGTCGATGAATTGTCCGCCTGTACGCAATTTGAACTGCAAGCCAAGGGCGGGCACGTCGGTTTCGTAGACGGCACGCTCAGGCAACCGGGTTACTACCTGGAACGGCGCATCCCCGAGTGGCTGGCCGCCGTGGCTCGCGAGTAAAGCCATGGTCAGCGATCAGGGCGAGTCGATTCATTTCTGGCAAACCGCGCCACTGGCCGGGGTCGAATTATTGTCCGCACGCTACATCGATCATCGTTTCGCGCCCCATGTGCATGACGGCTATGTGATCGGCATGATCATGGCCGGCGCCCAGCGTTATCGTTATCGCGGTGCCGAACACTTGGCGGGCAGCGGCACGCTGGTGCTGATCAACCCCGATGAATTGCACACCGGTCATAAAGGTACCGAGGATGGCTGGCTTTACCGGGCGTTTTATCCGGACAGCGGACAGATAACCTCGCTGCTGGCCGAACTCGAATTACCAACCCACCACTTGCCGGCCTTCGGTGCCACACTGTATCGCGATCAGGATCTGGTGAACGGTTTCTGCCAACTCCACCACCTGCTGGAAAGCCCCGCCACGGCATTGCAGCAACAAACGGTCTGGCGCGAACTGGTGCTGTCGCTGTTGCAGCGTCATGCGGCGGTGCCCGATGCCGGCAAACCCGGCAAGGAACACCGGGCTGTGAGCCTGGCCAAGGAATTGCTGCAGGCGCAACTGGTAGCACCGCCCTCACTGGAGGCGCTGGCGGCGGCGGTCAATCTCTCGCCATTCCATTTCGCCCGAGTGTTCCGCCGCGCCACCGGCATGCCGCCGCACACCTGGCTGATGCAACAGCGCATCGCCCGGGCGCGGACGTTGCTGCAACGTGGTTGTTTACCGCTGGAGGTCGCAATGCAACTTGGGTTTGCCGACCAGAGCCATCTGAGCCGGCAGTTCAAGCAAGTGTATGGGGTTGGGCCGGGGGCGTATCGCAGTGCAAAGCGGGGACTTGAGGCTTAACGAAGTCTCATAAACACCGTCCATCCCTGTGGGAGCGAGCTTGCTCGCGATGGCGGCTTAACAATCAGCATCAATACTGAATGTGATGGCCCCATCGCGAGCAAGCTCGCTCCCACAGGGTTTCGTGGTGCTCATTCGCCGGTGGCAATGCCCCGCGCAGGCTCGTTGATCCATTCGCTCCACGACCCGGCATACAACGAACCCAACGGATAACCGGCCAGGCACAACGCAAACAGGTTGTGGCACGCCGTCACGCCGGAACCGCAGTACGCCACCAAATCGGTCGGCGAACGATCACCCAGTTTCGCAGCGAAACGCTGCCTGAGCTGATCGGCCGGCAGGAAGCGCCCGTCACTGCCCAGGTTGTCGGTAAACGCCGCACACTGGGCGCCGGGAATGTGCCCGGCCACCGGATCGATCGGCTCCACTTCACCCTTGAAACGCGGCAGTGCGCGGGCATCGAGCAGGGTCAGTTCCGGCCGGGCGAGGCGCTTTTGCAACTGCTCGGCACTGATCAGCAACGCCGTGTCAGGACTGCCGGTGAAGGAACCACGGGTGATCGCCGGCGTATCCAGGCTCAACGGCAACCCCGCCGCATGCCAGGCCTTGAGCCCGCCATCGAGGATGAATACGCCATCGCGCTTGCCCAGCCATGCCAGCAACCACCAGGCCCGCGCCGCATAGGCACCCGGACCGTCGTCATACAGAACCACTTCGCTGTCGGCGTTGATACCCCAGGCTTGCAGGCGCTCGATCAGTTGCGCCGGTTCGGGTAACGGATGACGTCCGGTCACACCCTTGACCACGGCGCCACTCAGATCACGCTCAAGGTCGGCATAGCTCGAACCGGCAATGTGCCCTTCGGCATAGCTGCGCTGACCGTAATCCGGGTCTTCGAGGGCAAAACGACAATCCAGAATCACCAGCCCCGGCTGATCCTTTTTCAGGTCCAGTGCTTGCGGGGTGATCAGTTGCGCAATGGGCATAACAGGCTCCTGTGATTTTTATCGGACTTCGATCCTACGACACTTCCTCAAGCGCCTGGGCCAGGGGCACGTAAAACTCTTCGAACAAGGCGTTGACCGCATCGCGGGCCTCATCCGTGACGAACCCGGCCTCCAGCACCAGCACCTGATACACCCCGCGTTTAATGGCCTGCTCGCTGAGGTGGCTGGAATTCTCCCGCGTGGTGCACAGGAAGCGCACCCAGGACGTGAGGATGATCCAGGCATTGAGGGTCAGGGATTCGATCTGCACCTTGTCCATCTTCAGGATGCCGGCGGCGACAAAACCTTCGTAGATCGCCGAACCCTGGATCAGGCAGCGCTGGGAGAAGCGTCGATAGCGGTCGGCCAGGTCCGGATCGCTGTCGAGCAAATGTTCGAGATCGCGATGCAGAAACCGGTAACGCCACATCGCCGCCAGCAGCTCCTTGAGGTAGAAGCGTTTGTCTTCCACCGTGGCAGCACGGCCCTGGGGCGGGCGCAGGAAGCTGTCCACGAGGCTTTCGTACTCGCTGAACAGCACAGCGATGATCGCCTGCTTGTTAGGGAAGTGGTAGTACAGGTTGCCCGGGGAAATTTCCATGTGGGCAGCAATGTGGTTGGTACTGATGCTGCGCTCGCCCTGTTGATTGAACAGCTCCAGGCTGTTCTGCACGATGCGCTCGCTGGTTTTGATCCGTGGGGCCATGGCTTGAGCTTTAATTCAGAGTGCGTTGACGGGCATCTTAGATCTATCCGCGAGCGGATAAAACAAAGCTGTTTCAGGATGTCATTTGACTTTTTAGAGCATAGACTCTAAAAAATGCCTCATTACAATAAATCCGGAGCCGACCATGACTGCTGAAATTTCCTACCTGCAGAAACTACAGCAGCCGCTGGAAGAGCTTCAGGCCCTGTTCGACGCCCAGCGTGCCGCCTACGCCGCCAACCCGATGCCACCCGCCGCGCAGCGCCAACAATGGCTCAAGGCGCTGAAGGATTTGTTGAACAAGGAACGCCAGGCCCTGATCGATGCGATCAGCCAGGACTTCAGCCATCGCAGCGCCGATGAAACCCTGCTCGCCGAACTGATGCCCAGCCTGCACGGCATCCATTACGCCAGCAAACACCTCAAAGGCTGGATGAAAGCGTCGCGGCGCAAGGTCGGTGCCGCCTTCCAGCCGGCTTCGGCCAAAGTCGTTTACCAACCGCTGGGCGTGGTCGGGGTCATCGTGCCGTGGAACTACCCGCTGTACCTGGCCATCGGCCCGCTGGTCGGCGCGCTGTCGGCGGGCAATCGGGTGATGCTCAAGCTCAGTGAGTCGACCCCCGCGACCGGCCTGCTGATGAAGCAACTGCTGGCGCGAATCTTCCCCGAAGACCTGGTTTGCGTGGTCCTGGGTGAGGCTGATATGGGCGTGGCGTTTTCACGCCTGCCGTTCAATCACCTGCTGTTCACCGGCGCCACCAGCATCGGCAAACACGTCATGCGCGCCGCCGCGGAAAACCTGACCCCGGTAACCCTGGAACTGGGCGGCAAGTCCCCGGCCATTGTTTCCCGCGACGTGCCGCTCAAGGACGCCGCCGAGCGTATCGCCTTCGGCAAAACCTTGAACGCCGGCCAGACCTGTGTGGCCCCTGACTACGTACTGGTGCCGGAAGATCGCGTCGGAGGTTTCGTCGAAGCCTATCGCGCTGCCGTCCGCGGGTTTTATCCGACGCTGGCCGACAACCCGGACTACACCGCGATCATCAATGAGCGACAACTGGCGCGCCTAAACGGCTACGTCAGCGATGCCACCAGCAAGGGTGCGTTGCTGATGCCGCTGTTCGACCAGGGCCAGGGCCGACGCATGAGCCATAGCCTGCTGCTCAATGTCACTGACGAGATGACGGTGATGCAGGACGAGATCTTCGGGCCGCTGCTGCCGATCGTGCCGTACAAGGATCTGGACCAGGCATTTGCCTACATCAACCAGCGCCCACGCCCACTGGCGCTGTATTACTTCGGCTACGACAAGCGCGAACAACAGCGCGTTCTGCACGAAACACATTCCGGTGGCGTGTGCCTGAACGACACCCTGCTGCACGTCGCCCAGGACGACATGCCGTTCGGCGGCATCGGTGCCTCGGGCATGGGCCACTACCACGGCCATGAAGGGTTCCTGACCTTCAGCAAAGCCAAGGGCGTGTTGATCAAACAGCGGTTCAACGCTGCGAAACTGATTTACCCACCGTACGGCAAAACCATCCAGAAGCTGATCCAGAAGCTGTTCATCCGCTAACGATCGTCACCGTCGGGTAATAACAATAATGAACCCCAGCCTGTCCGATACACCCGCGCTGTCACGGCGCGGGCTGCTCAAATTCAGCCTCGGCGCCACAGCATTCCTCGCCACCGCCGGGCTCGGAGCCAGCCTCAGCGGTTGCTCGTCGAGTGTCCCGGCCAATGGTTTCGTCACGTTACGCAGCGGCGACCTGCTGTTTTTGCGGGCGTTGATACCGGTCATGCTCGAAGGTGCCGTGACCGCCGAACGGATGCCCGAGGCTGTCGAGGGCACACTGAAAAGCCTTGATTACAACCTCGCTCACTTGTCACCGGAAATGCTCAAGCTGACCAGGCAACTGTTCGATGTACTGGGCATGGCCGTGACCCGCGGACCGCTGACCGGGATCTGGGGCAGCTGGGAAAACGCCAGCGCCGATGATACCCGGCAGTTTCTGAACCGCTGGGAAAACAGCTCGTTGAGCCTGCTGCGCATGGGCCACAGTTCCCTGCTGCAACTGGTGATGATGGCCTGGTACGGCCGCAAGGAATCGTGGGCGCATTGCGGGTATCCCGGGCCGCCAACAGTCTGAAATCGAGTCGCCCCTATCGCGAGCAGGCTCGCTCCCACACTTGACCGTGTACCCCGATAATAAAAAGAGAACCCGAAGATGCCCGTACCTGATCCGTTCCGCGAAGGCATGGCCCGAGGCTGGAAAACCTACAACGGCTCGCAACTGACCCAGGACCTGACACTCGAAGTGGACGTGGCGATCATCGGCAGCGGAGCCGGTGGCGGCACCACCGCCGAAATTCTCAGCGCGGCCGGCTACAAAGTGCTGCTGATCGAAGAAGGCCCACTCAAGACCAGCAGCGACTTCAAGCTGCTCGAAGACCAGGCCTACAGCAGCCTTTATCAGGAAGGCATCGGCCGCATGAGCAAAGACGGCGCGATCACCATCCTCCAGGGCCGGGCGGTGGGCGGCACCACGCTGATCAACTGGACCTCCAGTTTCCGCACTCCGGAACCGACCCTGGAACACTGGGCCAAAGAGCACAACGTCAAGGGTCATAGCCCGGCGGAAATGGCGCCGTGGTTCGAGAAAATGGAGCAACGCCTGGGTGTCGCGCCGTGGATGGTGCCCCCCAACGCCAACAACGATGTGATCCGCAAGGGCTGCGAAGCACTGAATTACTCATGGCACGTCATCCCGCGCAACGTTCGCGGCTGCTGGAACCTCGGCTACTGCGGCATGGGCTGCCCGACCAACGCCAAGCAATCGATGATGGTCACCACCATTCCAGCAACCCTGGAAAAAGGTGGCGAGCTGCTTTACCTGGCCCGCGCCGAAAAACTCATGATCAGCGGTGACAAGGTCACCGGCCTGCAATGTTCGACGATGGATGAACGCTGCGTCGCACCGACCGGGCGCACCGTCACGGTCAAGGCGCGGCATTTCGTGCTGTCCGGTGGCGGCATCAACAGCCCGGCCTTGCTGATGCGCTCCGGGGCACCCGACCCGCACAAACGCCTGGGGAAACGCACCTTCCTGCACCCGGTGAACATGTCCGCCGCGCTGTTCGACGAAGTGGTCAACCCGTTCTACGGCGCGCCGCAGTCGATTTACTCCGACCATTTCCAATGGCAGGACGGCACCACCGGCAAGATGTCCTTCAAACTGGAAGTCCCACCCCTGCACCCGGCGCTGGCCACGACGTTGCTCGGTGGTTTCGGCCAGGAAAACTCGCAGCACATGGCCAATCTGCCGCATACCCACGCCATGCTGGCGTTACTGCGGGACGGTTTTCACCCGGACAGCCCCGGTGGCAGCGTCGAATTGCGCAGCGATGACACACCGGTGCTGGATTATCAGCTCTCGCCTTACGCCTGGGATGGATTGCGCCGGGCGTTCCATACCATGGCCGAGATCCAGTTTGCCGGTGGCGCCAAGGCCGTGATGCCGATGCACGCCGACGCCCGCTACGTGAAGACCCTCGCCGAAGCGCGCACGCTGATCGACGACCTGAGCCTGGAGTTGTATCGCACACGGCTGGGCAGCGCCCATGTGATGGGCGGTTGCGCCATGGGTGAAGACCCGACAATCGCGGTGACCGACAGCCTCGGCCGGCATCATCAACTGGGCAATCTGTCGATTCACGACGGCTCGCTGTTCCCCACCAGCATTGGCGCCAATCCGCAGTTGTCGGTCTACGGACTGACAGCGCAACTGGCGACATCCCTGGCCGAACGTTTAAAAAACCCATGAAAATGACGATAATTTCTATCGTCTATAGTGCTTTCTTACCCAACAGGCGACTTGGCCGACCGGGAAGGCTGCGATACCATCCGACTCCCCAACGGATTCCCGCCAGGACGACGCGATGAACCGAGTGTTGTACCCAGGTACCTTCGACCCTATTACCAAGGGCCATGGCGATCTGGTCGAACGCGCCTCGCGCCTGTTCGATCACGTGATCATCGCCGTCGCCGCGAGCCCGAAGAAAAACCCGCTGTTTCCTCTGGAACAACGGGTAGAACTGGCGCGCGAGGTCACTAAACATCTGCCGAACGTTGAAGTCGTCGGTTTCTCGACGCTGCTGGCGCACTTCGCCAAAGAGAAGAACGCCAACGTGTTCCTGCGTGGATTGCGCGCGGTGTCGGACTTCGAATACGAATTCCAGCTGGCCAACATGAACCGCCAGCTGGCGCCGGATGTGGAAAGCCTGTTCCTGACCCCGTCCGAGCGTTACTCGTTCATTTCCTCGACGCTGGTCCGTGAAATCGCAGCCCTGGGCGGCGATATCACCAAGTTCGTCCACCCTGTGGTGGCGGACGCCCTGACCGAGCGCTTCAAGAAGTAAATCTGGCAACTGTGGGAGCGAGCCTGCTCGCGATGGACGTCAACGATAACGCGGGAAACCTGACACCCCCCGGCGTTCTCGGGTTCATCGCCAGCAGGCTGGCTCCTACAGTACGTCGCGCCTGCGTGCAACGCAGGCGCCAATGCGGCACAATTGTGCGCATTGGTTTATTGCGCCCGGGCCTGTCGCCCTGGCTGGAGTTAGCATGTCCCTGATCATCACCGACGATTGCATCAACTGCGACGTTTGCGAACCCGAGTGCCCGAACGCCGCCATTTCCCAAGGCGAAGAGATCTACGTGATCGACCCGAACCTGTGCACCCAGTGCGTCGGCCACTACGACGAACCGCAGTGCCAGCAGGTCTGCCCGGTGGATTGCATTCCACTGGACGAAGCTCATCCGGAGACTGAAGAACAGTTGATGGAGAAGTACCGGAAAATTACCGGGAAGGCTTGAATGATGTAGTGCTCTTTCGAGCCTCATCGCGAGCAAGCTCGCTCCCACACTGGATCTGTGTCGTTCACAAACCCCTGTGGGAGCGAGCTTGCTCGCGATGAGGCCATCAGCCACGCCGAATCTCTAACGGATTGTCGCGCGTATCAGCTCTGACAACGCGGGCAAAAAACGCTGGCGCGCTGCCCGAGCTTCACTTCCCGCAGCCCCGTGCCACAAACCTTGCAGTGCTCACCGCCACGGCCGTACACGAACAGTTCCTGCTGGAAATAACCGGGCTGTCCATCACCACCGATGAAGTCCCGCAGCGTGGTACCGCCGCGCTCGATGGCGGCCGCCAGGATGCGCTTGATCTCGATGGCCAGCTTCAAGTAACGCGCACGGGAAATGCTCCTGGCTTCGCGGCGCGGGTCGATCCCGGCGGCGAACAACGCTTCGGTCGCGTAGATATTGCCAACGCCCACCACCACCGCGTTGTCCATGATGAACGGCTTGACCGCTATCGAGCGGCCACGGGACTGCTGGAACAGGCGCTCACCATCGAACAGGTCGGTCAGCGGCTCAGGCCCCAGGCGGATCAGCAATTCATGATTGAGCGGATCGAGACTCCAGAGCATTGCGCCGAAGCGCCGCGGGTCGGTGTAACGCAGGGCCAGGCCCGACTCCAGCTCGATGTCCACATGCTCATGCTTGGCCGCCGGCAACCCGGCTTCCACCAGCCGCAAATTGCCTGACATGCCCAAGTGGCTGATCAAGGTGCCGACTTCGGCATTGATCAGCAGGTACTTGGCGCGCCGCTCCACCAATACGATGCGCTGGCCGGACAGGCGCACATCGAGGTCCTCGGGAATCGGCCAGCGCAGGCGCCGATCACGCACGATCACCCGGCTGACGCGCTGGCCTTCCAGGTACGGCGCGATGCCGCGACGGGTGGTTTCGACTTCTGGCAGTTCAGGCATGGTGCGCTCTTGAAAGAAGAAAATTCCGACACTCAGCGATGAGTGCCGAGGTCGCGGATCGTCTGCTTGAGGGTCTCGAAATCGTAGTCCGAGAGGCCGACATAATCGAGCACCAGCGCCGCGATGCTGTTCCACTCGTGATCTTCGGTCTGGCTGCCCAGTACCCGATAAGAAGCACAAATATGCTCGGCCATTTTCAGTATCGCCAGCAGGTTCTTCAGTGAACTGTTGCGCGACGACTCATCGCTGAAGATCGCCAGGGCATTGTGGTGATTGGCGATCGCCGCGCTCACGTGCTCCGGCAGACGCCAGGACTTGGCCGTGTAATACCCGACCACGGAGTGGTTAGTATTGAACACCTGGTTCTCCGTATCCACCACCCGACATTCGGCACTGGCGCTGGCATAGGCCTGCTCAAGAACGCCCATGTAGTCGGGGAAACGCTGGAGCATCAACGGGACGCCGCAGTCGTGGAACAAGCCCAGGGCATATGCTTCGTCGCCATTTTCAACGCCGATGCGCTTGGCCAGGGTCAGGCAGGTCATGGCCACGTCCTGGGCGGTGTCCCAGAAACGGTTCAGGGTGACAATGGTGTCGTCATTCATCTCGCCCTTGATCGACTGCGCGTTGATCAGGTTGATGACCGAGCGGCTGCCCAGCAGATTTACCGCGCGCTGGATCGAGGCAATCTTGTTGCTCAGGCCGTAATACGGCGAATTGACGATCTTCAGCAGGGAACCGGAAAGACCCGGGTCCTGGGAAATCAGCTTGGCGATGACTTCCAGATCCGGGTCGGGCATGTACTGCTCCATCTGCAAATCCACCATGATTTGCGGCTGGGCCGGTACGCTGATGCCCTGCAGGGCTTGTTGGATCTGTTCGGAAGTCAGCTCTTGGGACATTTGTGCACACTCAGGGTCAGGCGGTGATTCTAACCTTTATGAAGTTGGATCCGACATACCAAATCGCAAGACAACCCTCGCCACATGTCCACTTGCAGGCCAATCCGGGGTCTCAACACGCTATACTCCCGCTCTTTTTTCCGGAGCGACGACATGTCCCTGCCTAGCCTGCGCCTCAAAGCCAACGCCGACCGTCGTCTGCGCAACGGTCACTTGTGGGTCTACAGCAACGAAATCGATGTAGCCGCTACGCCTTTGCACGGTTTCAAGGCCGGCGACCAGGCAATCCTCGAAGCCGCTGGCGGCAAGCCGCTGGGCATCGTTGCCATGAGCCCGAACAACCTGATCTGTGCCCGTGTGCTGTCGCGCGACATCAAGTTGCCGCTGGATAAATCGCTGCTGGTACACCGCCTGAACGTGGCCCTGTCCCTGCGCGATCGCCTGTTCGACAAGCCGTTCTATCGCCTGGTCTACGGCGACTCCGACCTGCTGCCGGGCCTGGTGGTCGACCGTTTCGGCGACATCCTCGTAGTACAGATCGCTTCGGCCACCATGGAAGCCCATAAAGACGATGTGATCGCGGCGCTGACCCAAGTGCTCAAGCCAAGCGGCATCCTGCTCAAGAACGACTCCGCTGCCCGTGACGCCGAAGGCCTCACCCGCTACGTCGAAACCGTGTTCGGCCTGGTGCCGGAGTGGGTTGCCCTCGAAGAGAACGGCGTGAAATTCGAAGCACCGGTCATCCAGGGCCAGAAAACCGGCTGGTTCTACGACCACCGCATGAACCGCGCACGCCTGGCACCCTACGCCAAAGGCAAACGCGTGCTCGACCTGTACAGCTACATCGGCGGCTGGGGCGTGCAGGCTGCCGCGTTCGGCGCCAGCGAAGTGTTCTGCGTTGATGCGTCGGCCTTCGCCCTTGATGGTGTCGAGCGCAACGCCGCACTGAACGGCTTCGCCGAGAAAATGACCTGCATCGAAGGCGACGTGTTCGAAGCCCTGAAAGAGCTGAAAGCCAGCGAAGAACGCTTCGACGTGATCGTGGCCGACCCGCCGGCGTTCATCAAACGCAAGAAAGACATGAAGAACGGCGAAGGCGCCTACCGTCGTCTGAACGAGCAAGCCATGCGCCTGCTCACCAAGGACGGCATCCTGGTCAGCGCATCATGCTCGATGCACCTGCCGGAAGACGACCTGCAGAACATCCTGCTGACCAGCGCCCGCCACCTGGACCGCAATATCCAGATCCTGGAACGTGGCGGTCAGGGTCCGGATCATCCGGTGCATCCGGCTATCGCTGAAACCCGCTACATCAAGAGCATCACCTGCCGGTTGCTGCCTAACAGCTAAAACCGCAACCCACTGTAGGAGCAGCCGGTCGACGCTCGATTGCTCGCGATGGTCGTCAACGATAACGCTGGCAGCCTGACGCCCCACGGCGCTCTCAGGCTCATCGTCGGAACGCCGCCCGGAGCAATCGAGCGTCGACCGGCTGCTCCTACAGAGGTTCCCTGCTTCAAAACAGGAAGCCTCCTACAGCGCTTTTGATTGAATTGCCTGCGTCCCAGACTAGTATCGGTTTCTGGTTTCAAGCATGAACGCTTGATCACTCCGGAAAACAAAAACAATGTCTGAGTCCTCTTACCCAGCTCTAAGTGGCGAACTGAAACGCCAACGAGTCTCCCGCTTTATCCTGATTACCAATATCTCGCTAATCAGTTTTTTCCCACTGAACATCCTCCTGCCTTCTTTTCCTGCCCTGGCCGCGAAGTTCGACAGTTCAACCGCTGACATCGCCCTTTCTATCAGCCTGTTCACGCTGGTTTTTGCGTTTTCTCAATTAATAACCGGCCCGCTTTCAGATAAGTGGGGGCGCAAGGAAGTTCTTCTTGGTTGCATCGTTGTTTCTACCCTCGGCTCGATAGGTTGCGCGCTGGCGACGGACTTCCCAAGCTTCCTGGCGTTTCGTGCAGTCCAAGCCATCGGGTGTGGTTTTTTTGTGTTGGGTCATGCACTGGTGGAGGATTTGTTCGATGAACAGGATAGGGCCCGGGTGCGCATTTATTACATGACGCTGAGCGGTTCCTTTGTTGCACTGGCACCGCTGTTAGGCTCTTGGCTACAAACCACTTTCGATTGGCAGGGTAGTTTTTATGGTTTTGCGCTCATGGCGCTCGGCATGCTGATCCATGCCCAACTGATACTGCCTTCCAAGGCAGCCCTCCCAGAAAAAACACCCGTTTCAGTCATCCGCACGCTGAAATCCATCGCTGAAAATCAAGACTTCATCCGCTATTGGTGGATAGCCGCGTTAGTGTTCGCTTGTTATTTCGCGTTGATCAGCGTGACACCGCTGATTTTCATGGATGAGTTGAAACTGTCCGAGTACCAGTACGCGTGGGTACTTATGGTGTATGGGATCGCCTATTTCCTGGGTGGAGTCGTTGCTACCACCGTGCAGAAACATATCTCCCTCTCTGTGCAAATCAACATCGGCCTCGGATTACTGGGTGCCGCCGGCCTGTTGTTGGCGTTGATCATCCGTTCTGAGGCGATGACAACCATTACCCTGCTCATACCGATGGTGATCAGTGCTCTGGCGGTAACCCTGGTACGGCCTGCCGCCATTTCCGCAGCCATGTTGCTGTACTCAAACAGCGCCGGGACGGCCGCATCCTCAGGCAACAGCATCATGTTCATCACTGCGGCTCTCAGCAGCGCCGCCCTCGCACAAACCGGGGACAATTTGCTGATGACCATTGCTGTCAGCTACATCGTGTTCAGTCTTTGGGGTTTGCTGACGAACACCAGGATCGGACGCTGACTTGTAGGAGCGAGCTTGCTCGCGATGGTCGTGAACGATAACGCGCTCATTCTGGATGAACGAGTTGCCCTCTGGTTCATCGCGAGCAAGCTCGCTCCTACAGACATAAGACACATCTGGAACTACTGTCGGACCGACAAGCTTCCCCTCCTCACCTACCGTTTCTCTTCCAATCGCAGAAGAGGACCAAGGAATGTCCAACACATCCCATGCCCATCACTTACGCACCGGCCGCTACTCGGAAACCGGTCGGACTTATTTGCTCACAGCGGTCACCCACCAGCGACAACCAATCTTCGAGGACTGGCGTATTGGACGCCTGGTGGTAAGCGAATTCAGGAAGGCAACTGAGGACGGCCAAGCCTCCTCTATTGCCTGGGTGATCATGCCAGATCACTTTCACTGGCTCGTCGAGTTGCATAGCGGTGATTTGCCGAAATTGATGCAAGCCACCAAATCTCGAAGCGCCCGCGCTATCAACAAAGCGAGAGGCTGTCACGAGACGCTATGGCAAAAAGGTTATTTTGACCGGGCGTTGCGTCGCGAGGACGATCTGAAAGCGATGGCCCGATACATCGTTGCCAACCCATTGCGAGCAAGGCTAGTCGACCATATCGGCAAATATCCGCTATGGGACGCCATCTGGCTCTGAAACACAGCCCACTGTAGGAGCGAGCTCGCTCGCGATGGTCGCCAACGATAACGCTGGCATCCTGACACCCCGCGGCGTTCTCAGGTTCATCGCGAGCAGGCTCGCTCCTACAGGATTGCGTCTTTCCACACGTCTCGTGAATGCTTGCGGCCATTCCCTCCAGCCGCCAGCCGTGTAGAATCGCGAACATTCATCGCCAGTCATCCCCGGCGGGTTTATGAGCTCAAGCTGAAGCGCGCGGCGATCCCGCAAAGTTATCGGCAACTTCCGGACACGCGGCCATTTCTGAGTGTTCCAGACGTCAATAGAAGCTCACTTCCCTTTTGATACCTGATTAGCCGCCCGGAGTGCTTCATGCCTGATTACCGCTCGAAAACATCCACCCATGGCCGCAACATGGCCGGCGCCCGTGCACTGTGGCGCGCCACGGGGATGAAAGATGACGACTTCAAGAAGCCGATCATCGCCATTGCCAACTCGTTCACCCAGTTCGTACCGGGCCACGTGCACCTCAAAGACCTGGGGCAACTGGTCGCCCGCGAGATCGAACGCGCTGGCGGCGTGGCAAAGGAATTCAACACCATCGCTGTCGATGACGGCATCGCCATGGGCCACGACGGCATGCTCTATTCGCTGCCGAGCCGCGAGATCATCGCCGACTCCGTCGAGTACATGGTCAACGCCCATTGCGCCGACGCCATCGTGTGCATCTCCAACTGCGACAAGATCACCCCAGGCATGCTGATGGCGTCCCTGCGCCTGAACATCCCGGTGATCTTCGTCTCCGGCGGCCCGATGGAAGCCGGCAAGACCAAACTCGCTTCCCACGGCCTCGACCTGGTCGACGCCATGGTGATCGCCGCCGACTCCAGCGCTTCTGACGAGAAAGTCGCCGAGTACGAGCGCAGCGCCTGCCCGACCTGCGGTTCGTGCTCTGGCATGTTCACCGCCAACTCGATGAACTGCCTGGTCGAAGCACTGGGCCTGGCATTGCCGGGCAACGGTTCGACCCTGGCCACCCACAGTGACCGCGAACAGCTGTTCCTGCAGGCCGGCCGCACCATCGTCGAGCTGTGCAAGCGTTACTACGGCGAGAACGACGAGTCGGTGTTGCCGCGCAACATCGCCAACTTCCAGGCGTTCGAAAACGCCATGACCCTGGACATCGCCATGGGCGGTTCCACCAACACCATCCTGCACTTGCTGGCCGCTGCCCAGGAAGCCGAGATCGATTTCGATCTGCGCGACATCGACCGCCTGTCCCGTCACGTGCCGCAACTGTGCAAGGTCGCGCCGAACATTCAGAAGTACCACATGGAAGACGTGCACCGCGCCGGCGGCATCTTCAGCATCCTCGGTTCGCTGGCCCGTGGTGGCTTGCTGCACACCCAGCTGCCGACCGTGCACAGCCGCAGCATGGAAGAAGCCATCGCCAAGTGGGACATCACCCAGACCACCGACGAAGCCGTGCACCACTTCTTCAAGGCCGGTCCGGCGGGCATCCCGACGCAAACCGCGTTCAGCCAGTCGACCCGTTGGGAAACCTTGGACGACGACCGTGAAAACGGCTGCATCCGCAGTGTCGAGCACGCGTACTCGCAAGAAGGCGGCCTGGCCGTGCTCTACGGCAACATCGCCCTGGACGGCTGCGTGGTGAAAACCGCTGGCGTCGACGAATCGATCCATGTGTTCGAAGGCAACGCCAAGATCTTCGAAAGCCAGGACAGCGCCGTGCGCGGCATCCTCGCTGACGAAGTGAAAGAAGGCGACATCGTCATCATTCGCTACGAAGGCCCGAAAGGCGGCCCGGGCATGCAGGAAATGCTCTACCCGACTTCGTACCTGAAATCCAAAGGCCTGGGCAAAGCCTGCGCCCTGCTCACCGACGGCCGTTTCTCCGGCGGCACCTCGGGCCTGTCCATCGGCCATGCTTCGCCTGAAGCGGCTGCTGGCGGCGCGATCGGCCTGGTGCAGAACGGCGACAAGGTGCTGATCGACATTCCGAACCGCTCGATCAACCTGTTGGTCAGCGACTCCGAGTTGGCTGCACGCCGGGTCGAGCAGGACAAGAAGGGCTGGAAACCGGTGGAAGTGCGTCCACGTAAAGTGACCACCGCGCTGAAAGCCTACGCCCTGCTGGCCACCAGTGCCGACAAGGGTGCTGTGCGTAACAAGGCGATGCTTGACGGGCTGTAAGGCTTAAGCGTCGAACAAAAAATGCCCCGCCAAGTGCGGGGCATTTATTTTGGATCAATTACCAGCCGATCATATCCTTCTTGTGACCTCGTCATTTTCCGGAGCATGAGATCCGCGCAACTTGCCAAATGTAGTGAAGTGCCAACAGTGTTGGCCCCAAGATTGCCCAGCTAATCCATATGTCGTGGTCGGGGTATGTAAACAAAATCAGCAACGGAGGAGACATCGCCAGTAATCCCATCATTAACATTGCTGTTATAGCCAGCCTACGTCGCAACTCGGTAGTAGCGGGTCTGTTTAACGCCGCCAAAACAAGTCCGCAGGTTCCCAGCCATGCGAGCGTGCTGAGCAACACGTAAAAAACCTCACCGGACCCCATAAAAACCAGGCTGAGAAACGCCAGTCCTAAGGCAGGCAGGACGCCTCCAGCTATATACATAGCCGACCGAAGAATGCATACAACCATGTATATCTATTCCATTAAAAAGCTCTCGAGCTGCATAAACTCTCGGAAGCGCGAGTCAAGGATTTACCCACGGCCTAGCTACTTGTAGCTTGATGAGATAACGCTCCTCTTTGGGACGCTTGTCGTCTCTAAAACGATTGACCACCAGCATCGCTTGATACTGATTACCCGCTTGCCAAGTAGACGTGCCGCCTTTGTTCACGTCTCGCAACCGAGCCCGCCATTCGGGAGTGTCAGCAAACGGTGGGTCGTCGTTGACCCGAATGGGTATCCAGCCACCGTGGCGCCATTGCGCCTGCAAATCCAGCACGACCTTGAGGGTATCGTCGAGTAACAGCGGCTCGATTTGTGGGGACATGCGGAGACTTCTGACTAACCCATCACGATCGAAACTAACCGTGAAAAAGCGAGCTAATGGGGTCACGAATCCGAACTGAGAATCCAGGAAACGAAGACGAGCATCCGACTTGGGCAATCTCCCCCAAAAATGCCCAGCAATGGCTGGATCAATGACCGCGCTGGAGCGCTGACGCATGATTTCCCAAGGCTCGCCAATCACCAGTGCAATCTCCGGCTCGCCCGAAAGCGCTCGGACTGCTGCCACTATCAGCAGCGCCGCGACTGCGAGTGACAAGATCCTGCGTCGCCAATCCATGCGTCGCAGCAGACTCATCGCACGCCCCGGCCTGCGGCAATGTCGAGAATCGCCTGTTCGATCAGGTGGCGATCAGAGCGTCGTAGCAGATCATCAAATTGCGTCGCGGCCTTGAGCACAAAGGGCATGCGCTGATCGATATCGGCCAGGTTGGCAAAGTAATCGCTGCTGAAGCCAACTGTACGTCCGTCTTCGCTGGGACGGCACTGGCTGGCCAGGGTCAGTTCGACGGCTGCAGCGGCGCCGGTGGGGAAGTTCGTGACATAGGCAAATTGATTGTCACGTAGCAGAGATACCAGCTGCGCGTCGCTGTACATTGCTGATTGCAGAATGTTCTGTTGTTCGTGCCAAGCCAGATGCACAACGCTTTCGGCAATGTTGCCAGCCTCAATGGCAGCGAAGGCTTGCAGTATTTCCTCATGGTAAGTGCCAAACTCCAGTTTTTCCTGCTCGATCGGCCATAACACTGGTTGTTGTAGATGCCCAAATATGTTTTTTCGTGAAGCGAGGCATGTCTTTAGCGCCCACAACCCACGCTCCTTGTAAAAAGCATGTAGCGGAAACACATCCAGAAACAGCGTGGTATTGCCCAGCGCCAGCATGTCGTGCACGTACTGGAGTTGCTTCTGCACGTACGACAATGATTCGCTGTCGTTACGCAGGTCAATGCCCGGTATCGGATTATTGCTTCGGGTTAGCTCGTAGTCGCGTTGCGACTGTTTGTCTGTCTTGCCGAACAATTCAATCCCAAAGAATTTCCAGCGACGCTGGGCGCTGTCGACCATGCGCTTTCCCGCCTCGTATTCATTCTGAATCCTCTCGACTGATTCAGCCGCATGTAACAACCCACACCCCACCTGCTTGGAGGCGAACGCCGCGAGGCCCGCCCATTGGAAGCGCTGATCCTCCAGCCACAATCGGGCGTACGCCGCATTGATCGCCCGATTACGCGCCTTGGGGTCGGCGATCAGGATACCGCCCGGTGCCACGATGGCTTCGGCTCTTTGCTGATAGCTGCGCCAAAGGTTCTGGCAGACCTGTCCCGACTGCTCGCCGTAGCTCGTTGCAGGACGGACGCTGGAGGGGCTCGGTTCGGCTGTCGGCTTACGAGCTTCGACCGGTGCGGCGGATTGAGCCGCGGCTCGGGCAGACGACGCAATGCTGCCGCCTTCGATCGTTTGGCTCCTCATGGTCTGATTGGCGATCAACTTGGGCGATGGATCGCACTTGCACTTGCACAGGTCGCCATCCAGCGCGGGCTTGCGTCCTTCCCAATCCTCCGACAGGCGTGGGCCGACGCAGATGATTGTCCCGGTGCTGTCGCATTCCGGGCACTTGACCTCATCGCCTTCGCGGGCCAGTGCCTGGCCATTGATGCTGCCGCGATGCCAACCGCTGACGACGGTTCCCTTGACGGTGGTTTTGGCCCCGACGGTGATGTAGTAGCGCCTCATGCGAAATATGTCCTTGTCAGATCGAAAGGACGCACGCTAGAAGAGGCGAAGTGGAGGATAAATCAGACGTTTCCTTGATTGATGTAAGTCAATTCTGAAATGAGACTGGATATGGACAACTGTGTACTCGCGATAACCGTCGAACATGAAAATGCCCCGCCAAGTGCGGGGCATTTTTTGTCCGCGCTATTCCTGCGGGTCGAGGTTATCCAACGCCTGATTCACCGCCAGCTCGCCCAACATGATCACCTGCGCAATCCCCAGCATCGTGCTGCGTTGCGAGCCTTCCAGCAGGCCGGCGAAATCGCTGGCCATCACATTGGCCGAGGCGAGGGATTCGCAGGCGTGGGCCAACAGGGTTTCGGTATCGAGGCCGGGCGCGATCAAGAATGTTCGGTTGGGTTTGCGCGGGGTGGTGTTGATGTGGGCGGAGAGGTTGTCGGTATTTGGGGGATCGGGGGTAATTTTGAGCATTGATGGAACTCCGGGTGAGAAAAAAGGAGCCATCACCCTCGCTACCAAACGATGGGTGGCGGCCACACGCAGGTTGGTAGACCGGTCACCAGGAACCCGGCGCGTCCGAAGATGCCCTGCGCATGGCCACCATATGAGCAGAGACAGAAACGAACCCTGCAAAGGGTGGCGCAATGCGCCGAGGTGAACACGGGCTACCAAACCCGATCACTGATGTTCAGTGACGCGGAAACGATAGAAGCCGCCCCCCAGGCGCACAAGCCGGCGGATTCTGGCGTAGTCGTAGTCCCTTACGCAAGAATGCGTAGGTTGCGACTGTCAGGAGATGTCGTTCAAGCGGAGGCTTTCATTGCACCGATTGGCCTCATCGCGAGCAAGCTCGCTCCCACAGGGATTGTGGGTATGCCTACGATTTATGTTGGACCGTAGAATCTTGTAGGAGCGAGCTTGCTCGCGATGAACGCAAAGACACCGCGCTAAATCAGAAAGCCCGCGTTATCGTTTAACGACCATCGCGAGCAAGCTCGCTCCTACAGAGAATCTAAAGCCTGGTCTTACTGGATTTCTTCAGGCTTCACGATCACCCAGTTCTTGTCCGCAGTCACCGTCAACCCTTCCTTGGCCTGGGCCGCGGCGTTCTTGGCCATCATGCCGTTGATCTGGGTCATGTACTTGTCCTTGCGGTTGACCCACAGGTGGATGCCGCCCTTGGCCACGTCAACGCTGTGGAACAGCATGTAACCGTCGCTGCTCGGGGTATCACCGCCAACCAGCACCGGTTTTTTCCACTCGTCGATGTAGGTCAGGATTGCCGCCTGCTTGCCGGCCATCCAGGTTGCCGGGGTCCACAGGTACGGGGTCAGTTCCAGGCCGAGGTTGGCCTTCTCGTCATATTTGCCGGCGGTGACCTGCTTGCGCGCGGTGGTCAGTTCGCCAGTCTTCGGGTCCTTGAGCAGCAGCGACACGCCGATCACGTTCTGCGGTTTGACGTTGTAGCCGTACTTGGGATCGGCCGCGACCATGCGCACCAGTTCTTCGGAGGCAGCGGTCATCACGTAGACCTCGATGCCGTTCTCCATCAATTTGTTGTACAGCTCTTGCTGGCCGGTGAAGATTTTCGGCGGGTTGACGTCGAGTTTCTTGACCACGTCGCCTTCGTAATACGTGGCCGGCACTGGTTTGCCGGACGCCATCATCTCGTCGACATAGCCCTTGAGTTCCTTGAGCGTGAAGCCGGAGAACACTTGGGCGACCCATGGATAGCAGACCATGTCGTCGACTTCGCAGAGGCGGTAGTAGTAGCTGAACAGGCTTTCCTTGTGGTCGGCGGTGTCCTTGAACGGCATCAGTTTCAGGGAGGGATCGAGCTTGTCGCGGGTGATCAGGCCCTTGTTCTCCATGAACGGCAGCAACGACTCTTCGAGGTCGTAGCGGTAACTGGTGTTGTCCATGTCGAACACCGCGTAGTTACCCTTGTTGGCGTTGGCGGCGATCATGGCGTCCAGCGCCTTGGCCTGATCGGCGGGCCAGTGCTTCAGATCCGTTGCAAGCACCTGGCCGGCGAGGCCCAGGCAAAGTGCTGCTGCCAGCAATTTCGGTGCGAACTTCATTGGCATGCTTCCCTTATAAAAAGACCCTGAATGAAAGACATCGACGCTAACAAATAAGTGTGACAGTCCTCGTCTGTCAGCGACCGCCCGCGTCCCTTTCGCGCCAGTTGCATTTCTGACAGCGACATCCGCTTATTCCAAAAACGACGGAAACCATGCGTTTTTGATATTAATTCATTAGTTTTCAAGCTGTTAGGCTTGCCGGTTCGCAGCTGCCCCGGACGGTAGCTGGCACAAGTCTCACTCGGAGTTTTCATGAATCTGCCGCTGATCCTCAATCTGCTGGTGTTCCTCGCCCTGCTCCTGGGCCTGGCGCAAACCCGCCACACCACATGGAGCCTGGCGAAAAAAGTCCTGCTCGCGCTGGTGCTGGGCGTGGCGTTCGGTGTGGCGTTGCACACTGCCTACGGTGCCGGCAACCCGGTGCTGAAAACCTCGATCGGCTGGTTCGATCTGGTGGGCAACGGTTATGTGCAGCTACTGCAAATGATCGTGATCCCGCTGGTGTTCGCCTCGATCCTCAGCGC
>NZ_JBFUIC010000035.1:0-33546 GCF_056402075.1 Pseudomonas sp. P4_C3 | reverse complement strand
CTCATTGGGCACCGCAATCCCTGTGGGAGCGGGCTTGCTCGCGAAGGCGGTGGGTCAGGCAATATTGATGCTGGATGTGACGGCCTCTTCGCGAGCAAGCCCGCTCCCACATTGGACTAGCGTCATCGCTGATATCGAGCATGACGCGGGCCCCTGTGGGAGCGAGCTTGCTCGCGATGGCGGCGTGTCAGGCAGCATCAATTTTGAATGTGACGGCCTCATCGCGAGCAAGCTCGCTCCCACAGGGTTGGGGGGCGTCGGTTATTTACTTTGTGTATCGAGCAAGCGGAAAAACCGCTCGCGCACCTGCAAACTGTCACTGTGAGCCACATTGAAGCGCAGGAACTGGCTGGCATCCGGCCCTTTGCTCAGCAAGGTGCCCGGCGCCAACACCATATTGTTCTCCAGCCCTTGGCGAGCCAGATTCTCGGCATGCAAGCCCTCCGGCAACCGCGCCCAGATAAACACACCTTCGCCGGGCAACGAGGAAAGCGAGCACCCAGCCTCCGCCAACCAACTCGCCACTCGGCTGTTCGATTCATACAACCGATCCACCGTGCGCCGCGCATGTTTGGCATAGCTGCCATCGCTGAGCATGGTGCACGTAATCTGCTCCGCCAGCTCCGACGTCACCCCGCCGCAGGCCATTTTCAGCGCGACCATGCGTGCCGCCAATTGCGGTGACAGTACGGTGTAGCTGACCCGGCTGTTGGCGGTCAGGGTCTTGGAGAAACCCGACACATAACTCACGTTGTCCAACCCACTGGCCGCCAGGCGCGGGGTGCGGCGTTGCTGGATGTCGCAGTACAGATCGTCTTCGACGATGTGGAAGCCATGGCGGTGGCTCAGTTCCAGCAAGCGGTAAACCTGGGCCGGGGTGAACGAGTGGCCGGTGGGGTTATGCAGCGTGCTGTTGGTCATGTACAGCACGGGTTTGTGGGCGATCAGCAGTTGCTCTAAGGCGTCGAGGTCCATGCCGTCGCAATCCCGGGCGATGGTAATGACTTTGGCCCCGTGTAGCGCCAGGTTGGCGTGCATGTTGAAGTAGCAGGGGTCGTCGAGCAGCACGGTGTCGCCGGGTTTGACCAGCAGGCGCATCAGCAGGTCGATGGCCTGCATGGTGTTGGCGGTAGTGATGATCTGGTCCACCGGCGCTTCGATGCCGAAGGTCGCCAGCTTGACCCGCAAGGCCTGGCGCAACGGCAGGTAACCGCCGGCCACGCCGTACTCGCCCATGCGCAATGACGTCGCTCGCAGGGTACTGCGCACGGCTTTCTGCAACTCTTCGGCGGGCAGCCACGAGGTCGGCAGAAAACCGCAGCCGGGGCGCAGCGCGCCGTTATCCAGCAGCAGTGCGCGGCGTACCACACTGAGGGTGTCCTGAGGTTGCAGGTCCGGACCGGTGCCACTTTTCAGTGCTGCTTCGGAGCGATGCACGTAATGCCCGGAGCCCTGGCGAGACACCACCAGCCCCTTGGCCCGCATGCGGTCCAGGGCATCGACCACCGTGGATTTGCCCACGTTCATCAAGTCGGAGAGTTCGCGAATCGGCGGCAGCTTGGCGCCGTGGGGCAGGCCACCCGTGCTGATCGCCTGGGTCAGTTGATCGACGATCTGCTGCACCAGCGGCACGCCGGGCTGGAATTCTATGGCGGCAATGACTGCACGTTGAACCTGCATTTTACTGGTCTCTCCGGCAGTAAAGTTCGTTGGATTCTATACGAACTTGCCCTGATCAGGACAAGCCTCTCTCTCTACCATGCCCTTACAGACTTTTCTGAATGTCGGCCTTTGTCGGCGGGCGTTCACCCGGTTCCTGAGGTGCTGCATGAGTGTCGAAACAACGGTCGCGGTGGCTAAACCGGTCATTAACCTGCGGTTATTCACGATCCGGATCATTACCGCTGTCTCGCTGTTCGCGGTGCTGGGCAAGGCCAACGTCTGGCTCGACACGGCCACCAACAGCATCCTGGCCCTTGGGTATCGCGCCTTGTTGTTGCTGTTGCCCCTGACTTTACTGGTGCTTGGCCGACGTTCCCTGAGCGTCACGCTGCTGTGTGCCGGCCTTGGCCTGGTGCTGCTGGCGCTGACCAGCCATCAAGGCATGGTGATGTTTGCTGCCGCGTTGTTTGCCTACGGCATTGCGATTGCCGGTTACCTGATCAAGAGCGAAGCGGCCCAGACCAAGGAAGGCGCGGCCTACAACCGCGTGGCCATGAACATGGGCAGCCTGGTGGCCGGTTTGATCCTGCTGTCGCCGCTTCTCACGCCTACGATGTTTTTCCTCGGCGCGGCGGCCTTCGTGTTGCTGTGCCTGCCGATCGCCCTCGGCGCAACCTTTACTTCCGAGCCGGTGGTAGCCCGCCCAGCCAGTCAGGTTGGCAGCAACTGGAGCAACAAACTGCCCTGGGTAATCGCCGGGATCATCATGGGTATCAAGCTGTTCGGGGTGTTCTCGATCCTGCCACAGGCGATCCTGCTCAAGACCGGCGAGCTGCCGGCCTGGTACGGCTTGATGCTGATCCTCAACAGCGCCGTGGTGGTGTTCGCCCAGGTGCCGGTGATGAAGCTGATCGAGCGCACCGGGCGCTTCAAGGTCGTGGCGGTGATCGGGATCATCGTCGGCGGCTTTGCCGTGCTGTCTTCGCCCGCCGCGTTCCACGTCGAAACCCTCGCCGGGGCGCTGGTCTGGGTGGCGCTGCTGTCCATCGCCGAGTGCGCCTTCAGCTACCTCGATTACTTCTCGGTCAAGCAAAACAACATGTTCGTCAAGGAAGTGTCCCTGGGGGTGGGGGCCGGGCTGACCGTGTTGATCATGCGGGTGGTGCCGGCGCCGTACAACGCGCTGGTGCTGGCCGCCATCGGCGCCGGCGGGATCCTGGCCTGGTACTGGCTCAATCGTAAATCCAATGCGTCGTTGCATGACTGAGTCATCGCCGTTGCGGTTTTCACTTTGCAGGTCGGGGGCATTATGAATACGACTTCATGCGTAGTAGTGGTCGGTTACAACGGCAATCGGGTTCACGACATCCAGAAACTGCGCGAGCTGTGCAAGTCGCTCTACGACGCCAGGCTCATCCTGCTGGTCGAGAAAATTCAGCTCCATGACGACCAGGTGGCCGATCACGTTTGCAGCACTTCGCTGGCCGAGAAAGACGTGGCGGCGTCCCTTGAACTGGTGGTGGGGTGCCTGAATGCCGATAGCTGGAAACTGATCGGCGTGCTGCCGTTTTCCGATCGCGGCGTACTGCTCGGTGCCGCGCTGGCCACTCACTTCGGCCTGCCGGGCATTACCCCAGGCGAAGCGCGGGCGGGCCTGGACAAGCAGATCTTCCGTCGGCTCGAAGCGGCGGCCAGCACCTCTCCCCGAGAATACCGACCGGTGTTTTCCGCGCGGGTCGAAAGCCTGCCGGAACTGCGCCAACGCGTTGTCGAACTGGGCGGCAAGGCCTTCATCAAACCGGCCTGCGAAGGCGCGAGCCGAGGCTGTCGCGTCATCCATCACCCTTCGGAATGCGATGACGCCTGGCTCGCACTGAAGCCCTACCGCGAAGGCGGCATCGTCCTTGAAGCACTGGTGCAGAACGCCCGCGAATACAGCTGGGACTACGTGGCCGGCAGCACTTGGGTGACTGAAAAAACCACCACCGAAGGCGCCTACCGCGCAGAGATCCAGCAAGTCGTCCCCGCACCGCTTTCGGCTGAGGTACAGGCGCGTTTGATGGCAGCCGGTCGGCATATGTCGGCATTGGTATCCCAGGACAATGGTGCCTGGCACAACGAAGTGTTCCTGCGCAGCGACAACCTGACCTGCGCCGTGGAAACCAACATGCGCCCCGGCGGCATGCACATCTGGGATCTGGCCAAACGCGCCTTCGTCAATTTCGATCCGTGGGAACGCTGGGTGCGCTGGGCGGTGGAAGGCAAGACCGAACAGCACGAGCCAGTGGCTCGCGGCTTCTGCGGCATTCGCCTGCTCAGGGCGCCGGATGGCGGCATCTTGCGCGCGACGCCCGACATCGAGGCCCTGGCCCGCGCATTGCGTATCGATCTGGTGGAGGGCCAGTACGCCAAGCGAATCGGCGACTCGGTCAGCGCGTTAGTGAAAGACAACTTCTCATTCATCGGCCACATCGTGTTGTTCAACGAACACTACGGGCAACTGAGCAACGACCTGTTGCGTCTGGCCGAGGCGATTGAGTCACGCATTGAGGTGACTTGCCTGGCACCGGCTACCCGCGCCGTGTGTTGAGCCTGCAAGCACCCGTTTTTTGCACTACTGATTAAGAGGGTTCGATCAATGATCCAGCACATGACCTGCGATGAACGCTTCATCGCCCTGGCCAAAGAGTTTGGCTACGACATCTACGGCGAAAACACCGCAGGCGGGCATTATGCGCCGCTGATCCGTCATCACGATGAGCTGTACATCAGCGGTCTGGTGCCGCGCATGAACGGCAAGATCCATTACCCCGGTCGCGTCGGCCTGGACCTCAGCTTGGCCGATGCGCAAGCGGCGGCCAGCATCAGTGCGATGCGCGGGCTGGCCTTGATCGTCGATGCCATTGGTTCGCTGGACAAGATCAAGTCATTGATCCGGGTAACGGTCTATGTGAAGTCCACGGCGGATTTTGTTGATTTGAGCGAAGTGGCCAACGGCGCCTCGGATGTGTTCAGCCATGTGCTGGGCGATGCCGGTAAACATACCCGCACCACCGTAGGTGTTTACCAGTTACCCAAGAATGCCGCGATAGAAGTGGACATGATTGCCGCCTTGCGCCCATCGGTTTTGTAAAATGTTTCCCAGCTTTACAGCGCTGAATCGTTAACTTAAGGTTTGGCGCTAAAGTATGGGAAATAAGAAGAAAGGACGTGCGAATGGATAACTTTCAAGGTGCGTTTTTTTCATATAAGGACTTTCGTCAAAGCCTCCACCATCGAACGCCAAGTCCCAAGGTGTGGAAGGGCACTGAACTGGCGGGTATGCGTCAAACCCTTGAAGACAGCGACGTAGATATTGTCGCGTTGGCTCACGACAAAAGCATTGAAGGCTGTGAAGTGACGCCTGGAATGGCGATCGCCATGCAATGGCTGAACCCCGGTGTGACGCTCAACGGTCATGCCCATTCCTGGTGGCATCTGTTTGTTATCCAGTGCGGCAGCGGCGTGATGACCCTCGGCGATGCCGACGGGGTTAACGTCAGCAGCGGCGACGTGCTACTGGTGCCAGCCTGGACCCGGCATGGTTTCGTCAACACCAGTAAACACGAGCCTCTGGCGATGCTGAACATGAGCAACATGCCACAAATGGCACTGCTTTCGAATTTTGCCGACAGCCACGGTCTGATCACCACCCAGCCGTAATTCCCCGCCGTATCTGCCCAGGGAGCCCACTTTTGTGGGCTCCCTTTTTTGTTTTTCAGACCTGCCCCAGGATCCCTTTTTGCAGCAGTTTTGCCGGGATTCTGGCTGCGTGTCTGCCGGTGAAAAACAACGTTCTGTATCGATTGAAACGGACAAATTCTGTATCTATTCAACATTCACTCAACTAACTACGATCACTTCCAATGCACGTCAATTCCTGCAGTTGGTCAATGGAGTGTTATATGGAAAACAGGAAGCTAAAACTGTATGTTGGCGCCGATTATGTCAGCGCTTTTGCGATGTCGGCTTTTGTGGCGCTCAAGGAAAAGCAACTTTCATTTGAACTTGTTACCGTTGATCTAAGAACACGCGAAAACTATCTGTCGAGTTATCGCGATCTTTCGCTGACCTGCAAAATCCCAACGTTAGTTTACGAGGGTTTTGCCTTGTCGGAATCATCGGCGATTGCCGAATACCTCGATGAGCTCTCCCCAGGGCTTAAAAAACTCTATCCGCAGGACATCCAGCAGCGTGCCCGTGCCCGTCAATTGCAGGCCTGGTTGCGCAGTGACTTGCTGGTGGTGCGCAAGGAGCGCCCGTTTGACCTGGTCTACTTCGGTAAAAAAGATCTGCCCCTGAGCGCCGATGCCCGTGTCGCCGTCGAGCGCTTGTTCTTCGTCGCCGAGCATTTGCTGGAAGAGGGCGCCGAGCATCTGTTCGGTGACTGGAGCATTGCCGACACCGACCTGGCAATCATGCTCAACCGACTGGTTGCCAACGGCGATCCGGTGCCGGCGCGGCTCGCGGCGTATGTGCGGCGCCAGTGGGATCGCGACAGCGTCCGGGCGTGGATGGACATAGAGCGCAAAGCGCCGGCCATCGCCTGACAACACCCAGGGCAATCACCAGGAGCGCGGCCATGCAAGGACTGTCGGAGCACGAACGCTACAAACCTTATAACTCACGCACCATCCGCGAATCACCTTACTGGCACAAGTTGACGCCGGCGTTGCAGGAGGCCATGACCGTGGTGGCGCGGGTCATGCCGTTTCGCACCAACGAATACGTGCTGGGCACGCTGATCGACTGGAACAACATTCCGGACGATCCGGTTTTTCGCATGACCTTTCCCCACAAGGACATGTTGCTGGCGGAGGAGTATGCCTCGCTTAAACACCTGATCGAGCAGGATGACAACGCGGCGATCAAGCGTCGGATCGAGGCGATCTGGCGGCGCATGAACCCGCATCCGGCCGGGCAGTTGACCCACAACGGTGTCACCCTCAACGGAAAAGTTCTGCCGGGCATCCAGCACAAGTACCGCGAGACCGTGCTGTTTTTCCCGGGTGCCGGTCAGACCTGTCACGCGTACTGCACCTTCTGTTTCCGCTGGGCGCAGTTCATTGGCGAAGAAGAACTCAAGTTCAATGCCCGTGAGTCCCAGGAGCTGGTCAGCTACCTGCGGGTGCACACCGAAGTGACTGACGTGCTGATTACCGGCGGCGACCCGATGATCATGAACACCCGCTCCCTGGCCGGTTACATCGAGCCGCTGCTGGATTTGCCGCACTTGAAGAACATCCGCATCGGCACCAAATCCGTGGCGTACTGGCCGCAGCGTTTTGTCAGCGACAAGGATGCACCCGAGCTGCTGGAGCTGTTCCAGCGCATCGTCGCGGCGGGGAAAAACCTGTCGATCATGGGGCACTACAACCACCCGGTGGAGATCCGCCAGACCATCGCCCGCCAGGCCGTCGAGCGTATTCGCTCGACGGGCGCGACGGTGCGCATGCAGGCGCCGCTGATCCGCCACATTAACGAAAACCCCGCCGACTGGGCGGCGCTGTGGACCGAAGGTGTGCGGCTCGGGGCCGTGCCGTATTACATGTTCGTCGAGCGTGACACCGGCCCCAGCCACTACTTCGCGATGCCACTGGCCCGGGCCTTCGAGATCTTCCAGGCGGCGTACCGCACGGTATCGGGGCTTGCGCGCACGGTGCGCGGGCCGTCCATGAGCACCTTCTACGGCAAGGTGTTGATCAACGGCATCGAGACCGTCGCCGGGGAAAAAGTCTTCGTCTTGCAGTTCCTCCAGGCACGCAATCCGCAATGGGTGTTGCGCACGTTCTACGCGCGCTTCGATCCGCAAGTGACCTGGTTCGACGACTTGCAACCGGCCTTCGGCGAGCGTGCGTTCTTCTTTCAGACCGAGCTCGCCGCCGTGCCGGAATTGATACCCGTGTTGCTGGAAACGGCGTAGGAAAATTTATGAACAATGGGGAGATATGGATATGAGCAGTATCCCGTTTGATCAGCGCGAGGGCGTTATCTGGCTCGACGGCGAGTTCGTCGAGTGGTCCCGGGCGCAGTTGCATGTGTTGACCCATGGCCTGCATTACGCGAGCACCGTGTATGAAGGCGAACGAGTCTACAACGGCAGGATCTTCAAGCTGCGCGAACACAGCGAGCGCTTGTATCGCTCGGCGCAATGGATGGACTTTGCCATCCCCTATGAGCTGGCTGAACTGGAAGCGGCCAGCCATGAGTTGCTGCAACGCAACAACGTCGTCGATGGTTACCTGCGCCCGGTGGCCTGGCGTGGCAGCGAGATGATTTCCACCTCGGCGCGTTTCAACCGTGTGCACGTGGCCATCGCGTGCTGGCAGTGGCCGAGCTATTTCGACCCGGCGGCGCGCATGGCCGGTATCCGCTTGAAAACCGCGAGCTGGCGCCGCCCGCCGCCGAGCAGCAGCCCGTTCGAGGCCAAGGCCTCCGGGCATTACCAGATCGCCACGCTGAGCAAGCACGACGCCGAGAACACGGGTTACCACGATGCGCTGATGCTCGACTGGCGCGGCCACGTTGCCGAAGCCACCAGTGCCAATGTGTTCTTCGTCAAAGGCCGGACTTTGCACACGCCGACCCCGGACTGCTTTCTCAATGGCATTACCCGGCAGACCGTCATTGAATTGGCCAAAGTGCTGGACTACCAGGTCGTCGAGCGCACGATTTTGCCTACGGAGCTTGGCGACTTCGATGAATGTTTTCTCACTGGCACCGCCGCCGAAATCACCCCGGTGCAGAGCATCGACGCGCAGCGCTATCGACCGGGTGACACCTGCCGCGACTTCATTGCCGCGTACACATCAACCGTCAACGCCGGATAACCCGCCAGGAATCTCACCATGTCAGACCAAGGGATTGTTGCGTCTCAACCTTGCATTTCGCTCGGCCATCGTCATGAAGAGCTGTCGACGTCAGGCTGGACAGTGCTGACCCCCGACGAATTTGCCGATGATGTCGTAGGCACCTTGTGCGAATTCGGTCCGATCATTCCGCAGTTCAACGGCCAGATGGCCTTTCCCATCACCCGCAAGCCGGGTTACGAAGATTTGCCGTACTCCCAGAGCATGAACGGCATCGGCCCGCACACTGAAGCGCCGGTGTACGGGCCGCCACCGCGTTATCTGGCATTGCATTGCCATAAACAGGCGACGTGCGGTGGTGGGCACACCGGATTGGTGGACGGCTATGAATTTCTCCGCGCCCTAGAACACGGCGAACCGCAACTGCGTGAGTGGCTGGATGACACACCGGTAGAATTTGTCGCCACCGCCAAACCGGGTGAGCCGGGACAACGGCGGGTCAAGGAATACATCCTCACGCCTACGGAAGACGGGGATATTTTCCGCTTCAGCTACAACCAGTTTCACTACGGCGACGTGAACCCGTCCAAGGAAGCCCTGCAGCAATCGCTGGTGACCAACAGCACTTCGCCGCTGGCCAGGTTTGCCGTGCTTGGCGAAGCGTACTTCGTCGAGCACAACGTTCCGGTGCTGATTCCCGACGGATGCCTGCTGATTTGGGACAACTGGCGAATGATCCATGCGCGCAGTCGTTACACTGACCCGGCGCGCCACCTGACCCGCTATTGGCTGGCCTGATTTTTCCGTCGCCCTTCATTTTTTCGGCGTACCCCTTGGCGGGTACGCGCCTTACAGGTATCGCGTCATGCAAACAGCAATCGAGATCGCCCAGGTCGATCATCAACTGATCGTGCGGCTCAACCAGGCCTGGACCAAGCGCGCCACGGTGTGTTCGCCGGACAGGGGCCAGGTCGAAGAAGTGTTCGACCCGGCGCGCCCGGATTACCCGGAATGCATGGTGCCGTTTTTCCATCATCCGAAATTCCAGGCCTTGAGCGACGAACTCAAGAGCAGCGTGGTGACCTGGGGCTGGATCGGCTACAACCTGCGCACCGTCACTGCCGAGGAGCATGTGGTCAATCCGGCGCTGAGCGTCATCGCCAATCAGTACCTTGGCAAGGACGACTGGCATTTTCGCGAGGCCATGCAACAGACCCTGATTGACGAGCACTACCACACGCTGATGCACCTGCGCGCCATCGAGCGGACCAAACTGGAGCGGGCGCTGGATCAGGACCTGGATCTGCCGCCGTCCGTCACTTACCTGCGCCTGAAGGCCTTGCATGCAGAGTTGCCCGAGCAATGGCAGCGGGATCTGGCGGCGATCACTTTTGCGGTGGTGGCCGAGATCAGCGTCAACGCCTATCTCGACTTGCTGGCGGACGACCAGACCATCCAGCCGCAAAATCGCCGGGTGGCCGAACTGCACAACCGTGACGAGTACGCCCACAGCAAGGTGCTGGCCGAAGTGGCGAAGGTCATGTACGCGAACATGCAGCCGGCCCAGCGGGAATTTTTCGCACGCAACCTGTCGGTGGCGCTGAGTGCTTTTATCGCCCAGGACTACTCGATGTGGGAGGCGATTCTGACGCAGCTTGGGGTCGAGGATGCAGCGCTGATCATTGCCGACACCCGCGAGAGCAACAGGAACGCGAACATCATGCGYGACTACAGTGGCCTGCATAAATTGGCCCATGACCTGGGTATCAGCGAGCAGATCGATTTCGACTTCCGTCCGACTCTCAAAACCACCGCAGCGGCCTGAATCCGGAGGTGTCTATGCCCATGCCTGTGTACGAAGTGTTCGCCATCCGCGTCGGTGCCAATGCTCAGCGCACCGCCAAAGAGAACTTTCTCTATGACGCCTGCTGCGGTGATCCGAATGTGCCAATGCCACTGGACTACTACTTCTGGGTCATCCGCAACGAGCAGCAGGTGATCGTGGTCGACACCTGTTTTCAACCGGCCACGGCG
Source organism: Pseudomonas sp. P4_C3 (assembly GCF_056402075.1). Lineage (NCBI taxonomy): Bacteria > Pseudomonadati > Pseudomonadota > Gammaproteobacteria > Pseudomonadales > Pseudomonadaceae > Pseudomonas > Pseudomonas sp. P4_C3. Next base: position 23,002 of record NZ_JBFUIC010000035.1, on the reverse strand, counting down.
CAGCGGCGCAATCGCCAGATGTATCGCCTGCCGGAAGAATCCCTGCGACAACTGGACATTGATCCGGCGCAGGTCGAACACCTGATCCTGACCCATTTGCATTGGGATCATGCCGGCAACCTCGGGCTGTTCCCGAAGGCGACCATGCATTTGCAGGAAGCGGAACTGCGTTTCTGCACCGGGCCGAAAATGGCCCATCGCACGGTGAACAAAACCTACGAGGTCGAGGATGTGATGTCGGCGCTGCCGCCGCTGTTCGAAGGGCGGATGCGTTTGCACAGCGGTGTTGTCGAGGTACTGCCCGGCGTAACGCTGCACCCGGTGGGCGGGCATACGCCGGGCAGTCAGGTGGTGCGGGTGAATACCGGACGCGGCTGGATTGTGCTGGCCTCGGATGCTGCGCACCTGTGGGTCAACATTCGTGAGCGCAGTCCGTTTCCGATTCTCGATGACCTGGCGCAAACCCTCGAAGCCTTCACCGAGATCGATCGCCTGGCCGACAGCGAAGACCACGTCATCCCCGGTCACGACCCGTTGATCGCCGAGCGTTTCCCGCACTGGAATGACGACCCGCATATCATTTGCCTGCACCAGAATCCGCTCTGAAGATCACCCCCCAAACCTGTGGGAGCGGGCTTGCCCGCGAAGACGGCAGCACATTCAACATTGATGTGTCTGACACACCGCCATCGCGAGCAAGCTCGCTCCCACAGGATTGCGGTTAACCCTGATGTTGGAGCAAGCGGCCCAAGGTCTGCACGGCCTCATCAATCCGCGGTGAATACGGCGCGCCGCAGCCAATGCGCACAAAGTGATCGAAACGCCTGGCATTGGAAAAGATATCCCCAGGCGAAATCTGGATGCCGACGTTCAACGCATCATGAAAAAACGCCATGGACGAATACCGGCGAGGCAGTTCAACCCATAACAACGTGCCGCCCTGGGGATTGGTCACGTGGGTGCCGAGGGGGAAGTAGCGAGTAATCGCCTCGCTCATCTGTTGACGATGTTGGGTCAGGGTTTTCCTCAACCGCCGCAGGTAACGCTCGTAAGACGGTGTTCGCATGAATTCACTGGCCGCCAGTTGTGATAACGCCTCGCACCCCCGTGACTGCGTATGCTTGAGCATTTCCACGCGCTCGTGCCATTTGCCGGCGCTGATCCAGCCCAGGCGCATGCCCGGGGCGAGGGTTTTGTTCAGCGAGGCGCAATAGATCACGTTGTCGGTGCGGTCCCAGTGTTTGAGCGTGGACAACGGCTGCTCGGTGTCCACCAGGTCGCCGTAGGTGTCGTCTTCGATCAGTACGGTGTTGTGCTCGGCGCACAGTTTCACCAGCCGTGCCTTGTTGGCGTCGGGCATGATGCTGCCCAGCGGGTTTTGCAGGTTGGGAATGACAATCAATGCCTTGATCCGCTCGGGGCCTTGCAGCAGCCGTTGCAGGGCCGCCAGATTGAGCCCGGTGTGGGCTGAGGCCGGGACTTCCAGCACCCGCAGGTTCAGGCTTTCGAGAATTTGCAGCAGACCGTAGAACGTCGGCGACTCCACGGCCACGGTGTCGCCGGGGCGGGTGACCGCGCGCAAGGCCAGATTGATCGCTTCGGTGGCGCCGTTGGTGATCACGATCCGCTCGGGGGCCAGGTGGGTCCTGCTGGCAAGAGCCCGTCGGGCCAGGATGTTGCGCAATGCGCTGTTGCCGCAGGCGCCGCCCGCGGTGCCGAGCAGGTAGGGGGCCAAGCGCAGTGATTTGATCATGTTGTCTTGCAAGGTTTTCAGCGGATACAGCTCGGGCGCGCAGTAGGCGCTGGCGAAGTTGACCTTGATCGATGCGCGCTGACTGGCCTTGAGCACCGCTGAGACCTGTTCATGGATGCCGACATAGATGCTGGTATCCAGCGTTGGCGCCAAGGCAATCGGGGCGCGCCTGGGCACGGTGTCGGGCTGACGAATGTAGTTGCCGGAGCGCGGCCGGGCTTCCAGTACGCCATAGTCTTCCAGTTCCCGGCACACCTGCACGGCGGTCGACAGGCTTACGGCGTGTTTTTCCATCATCAACCGGATCGAGGGCAGGCGTTCACCGGTTTTCAAGATGCCGCTGCGGATAGCGTCCAGGTAATGGTTGRCCAACTGGCGATACAAGGGGGTCGTGTTCATGATGACCTCAGCAGTTGCACCACCGAGGTCTGGGCTGGAAAGTGAGTTGACGCTCCCTGCAGGCGGACCCGTGGTGCTCATGGGTGAAGGGAAGTGTGGTTCTGGCGTCGATACTGGAAGAGTAATCGCGGATTTGCCCGAATCACGGGCAATAAAAAGCCCCGCACTGATGGCGGGGCTCTTGAGTCAGTCGCTGAAGACCTTGTGGCGAGGTCGCCTTACTGCGCAGCGATGCTATAGCCGTCGAACGCGGTCTGCTGCTGCAGGGCGGTGATGATGTTCTTGCGGTTGACGGCCTGTTCGGCACCGCTGTTGTCCAGGAACGTCTCGCTTTCCAGCTCCGCCTCTTCGCCTTCGCCCACGAAGGTGAAACCGAGGAATTCCAGGGCTTCACGGTCGACGTTCAGGCGCGAGCGCGGGGTGCGCAACGGCAAGGTGACGCTGATGCCGTCCTTGCTGATGGTGAACACTTCGACTTCTTTCTTGGCCTTGGCGGCTTTGCTCTTGCCGCCGCTCGGGTTGCTGATGGCCTGGTGCGTCTGGTTCAGCACCTTCAGGGCCAGGCCGTAGACGATTTCCTGAAACGCCGGGTCGTCCTTGAAGCTGGACAGGATGCGGCTGATCGGGAATTTGCTGCTCAGGTCTTCGAGGGCGGCGATGTCGGCGGCTTCGGCGTCCTTGAGCTGCTTGAGTTCGCCCATCAGTTCGTAGGCTTTGTCATCGTCGAAGCTGTCGTGGGCCTGGCGGATCGCGGCGCGTAGTTCGCGGATCTGGTCGCTTTCGCGGGTGGACTGGAAAGCGTCCAGCACCATCTCGCTGATGGTCTTGGCCTGGGGCATGTGCTGTGAAAGATTGATGGAGTTTTCGTATTCCGCTTTGGACGACAGGGTGACTACGGATTCAGCGGTATTGGAATCGGACATTGAAATTTCACTACTTCTTTGAACTTGAATAGGGGCGAGAAAGCCCGGGGGCTTTTTCAGGTCGCCTAATCTATTGGACCGGGGCGGCGTTGTCACGGATCAACAGGCGGCTGGTCATCTTTTTGCTCCCCCTGTAGGAGCGAGCCTGCTCGCGATGGTCTCAAGGGCACCGAGTTCATCCAGAATGAACGCGTTATCGTTAACGTCCATCGCGAGCAGGCTCGCTCCTACAATTGATCCGATGTGTCGCTGATTTTGTGATCGACACATAACCCCTGTGGGAGCGAGCTTGCTCGCGATGCAGGCGCCTCGGACTGTCAGGCCTGCCGCGGTGTATTCAGGTTCATCGACCGCACCGCCAAGGCAGTCGCCGTTTCCTCATCGATCGGCAACGAAAACCGGAACGTCGCACCGCGCCCCGGCATATCGATCAACTGAATCTCGCGCCCGTGCAATTGCAGGATGCGATGCACGATCCGCAGCCCCAGCCCGCCATCACGCCGTGCGCCGCCGATATTGAACGGCCGCAGGAACAACCCTTCGCGCAGTTCCGGGGCGATGCCGGGGCCGGTATCGCTGACCGTGACTTCGATGAATGAGCCTTGCGGGCGCAGGCCCAGTTCGACCTCGCCCCCCGGCGGGGTATGGCGCAGGGCATTGTCGAACAGGTTGGTCAGCACCCGCTCGATCAAGCCGAGATCAGCACAGGCCGCCGAGGCATTCGGCGCGAACGTGGCCTTGAGTTCGACTTTGCGCGCTTCGGCGGTGAGTTCGAATTTCTGGAAGATGTCCTGGGCCAGGTCGGTCAGGGAGAAGCGCTCCAGCACCGGCTGCACGAAGCCATGCTCCAGGCGCACCAGTTCCAGCAGCGACTGCGCCAGACCACCGACCTTGCGGCTTTGATCCAGCGCGATGCCGAGATAGCGACGGCGGTCGGCAGGGGACAGCGTGGTGTCCTTGAGCGACAGGGTTTCCAGATAACCGTGCAGCGAGGCCAGCGGTGTGCGCAAGTCGTGGGAAATGTTCGCCACCAGTTCGCGGCGCTCCTGATCCTGGCGGGTCAACGAGCGCCATTGTTCGCCCAGGCGTGCCTGCATCTGCCGGAACGCGGCATCGAGCACGGCGATTTCATCGTGGCTGGCGGCTTTTTCCACCGCGACGGGCAGGGCCGGTGTGACCGGCACGCCATCGATGTCGAACTGGCTGACGGTTTCGGTCAGGCGGCGCAACGGCCGGGTGATCAGGGCAAACGCGGTGAGACCGGCGATCAGGCACAGCAGCGCCACCAGTCCGATGGACAACAGCGCTGTGTTGAGCGCCGCGCTGGTCGCACCGCGCTCGGCCAGGCGGTCGTGATCTTCACCGAGCAGCACCACGTAGAGATAACCGGCCGGCTTGCCTTCAACCTTCAGCGGTGCAGCGCTGAACACCTTGCGCGCATCGACGCTGCGCGGATCGTCGCCGAGGATGGGCAGGGCATCGCCCCGCAGCAAGCGCTGGATCGGCGCCAGGTCGACCTGTTCGCGACGGATCCGGCCTTCGGGCGCGGCGCTGCCGACAATCTTGCCTGCGGAGTCGAGCAGGTACACCTCGACGCTGGGGTTGACCTGCATCAGTTTGCTGAACAGGTCGCGCACGGCGTTGGGCATCAGGCCCTGGGTGTCCATCAGCACCGTGTCACTGGCGATGTGCTGCGCCAGGTCCCGGGACAGCCCTTGCACCACTTCCTGCTCATGCATCTGGTTGGAGCGCACCTGCAACCACGCCGAGGTGCCGCAGCACACCAGCAGCAGCACGGCGAACACCAGGGACAGGCGTTGCGTCAGGGTCAGCCTCATGGCTGCGGCTCCTCACCGGTGGCGAATTTGTAGCCGCGACCCCAGACCGTGAGGATGCGCACCGGTTGCGCCGGGTCGGCCTCGATCTTGGCGCGCAGGCGGTTGATGTGGGTGTTGACCGTGTGCTCGTAGCCTTCGTGGCTGTAGCCCCACACGGCATTGAGCAGGTCCATGCGCGAAAACACCTTGCCGGGCTGGCGGGCGAAGAAATACAGCAAGTCGAACTCCCGGGGCGTGAGGTCCAGGCGCCGTCCGTCGAGGGACACTTCGCGGGTGATCGGGTCGATGGCCAGGCCGTCGGTGAGCAGGCTGCCGGCGTCCATCTTCAGGTTGCGCGCCATGGCATCGACCCGGCGCAGCAGCGCCTTGACCCGGGCCACTAGCTCAAGCATGGAAAAGGGCTTAGCCAGATAGTCGTCGGCACCCAGTTCCAGGCCGAGAATCCGGTGTACTTCGCTGGAGCGCGCGCTGGTAATGATGATCGGCGTGTAGCGGGCCATGGCCCGGGCGCGGCGGCAGATTTCCAGGCCGTCGACACCGGGCAGCATCAGGTCGAGGACCAGTGCGTCCCAGTTGCCTTGCTGCAGCAGGCGCATGCCTTCATCGCCATCGGCGCTGTGCACCACCTCGAACTGCTCATCGCGAAGATGCAGGCAGATCAGGTCGGCGATATGCATATCGTCCTCGACCACCAGGACGCGTTTGGTCTGTTCCATACAGCTCAATCCTTCAGCGCAATGGACGCATTGTGCGTAATGCCACTGTAGGAGCGAGCTTGCTCGCGAAAAACCTGAGGACGCCGCGGGGCGTCAGGTATCCCGCGTCATCGTTGGCCTCCATCGCGAGCAGGCTCGCTCCTACATTTGCACAGGCATTGTGCGGGTTTTTCGGGGGCCGAGTTATCACGAATTGTTTAACTTCCCGTGAGGATTTGGCGATCACCCAAAGCCTAGGCTGTGTTCCATGAAACACCCCTGGATTTTTTGGAGACGAGCATGTTTTCACGACGGCAATTTCTTCTAGTGAGCGGCGGACTGGGGGTGGCAACCCTGGCGATCGGCTTGTTGCCGAAGTTTTCCACAGGCACCGCATTAATCAGCGAGGCCAGCGCAGCGGAGGCATTCGAAGTGACCCACAGTGACAAAGAATGGCACGCCATCCTCAGTGACGAGCAGTACGACATCTTGCGCGAAGAGGGTACCGAACGGGCCTACAGCAGCCCGCTGAACAACGAGCACCGCGATGGCACTTTCGTCTGTGCCGGTTGCGAGTTGCTGCTGTTTTCCTCAGCGACCAAATTCGACAGCCGCACCGGTTGGCCGAGTTTCTGGGCGCCGCTGGACAAGGCCGTGGCGACCCGCCAGGACCGTGCGTTCGGCATGGTCCGCGAAGAGGTTCACTGCCGGCGTTGCGGCGGGCATCTGGGGCATGTCTTCGACGACGGCCCGAAACCCACCGGCCTGCGTTACTGCATGAACGGCCTGGCGATGAAATTCGTGCCGAAGACGGTGTGATTCCCTACCACTCACTTTTTGCAGGTAATCGCCATGTGGCTGCTGGTCCTCGCTTATCTCGGTGGTGTGCTGACGATTGTCAGCCCATGCATTCTGCCGGTGTTGCCGTTTGTCTTCGCCCGCACCGGGCAACCCTTCGTCAAAAGTGGATTGCCGCTGCTGGTGGGGATGGCGCTGACGTTCGCGCTGGTCGCCACATTGGCGGCGGTGGGCGGTGGCTGGGTGGTGCAGCTCAACCAGTACGGACGCTGGCTGGCGCTGGTGTTCGTCGCGTTGTTCGGTCTGACGTTGTTGCTGCCGCAATTGGCTGAGCGCCTGACCCGGCCGCTGGTGGCGGCGGGCAGTCGTTTGTCGGAGGCGGCGGGTGCCGATGCGCGGCCACGTCCCGGTGCTTCGCTCCTGATCGGCGTGGCCACCGGCCTGTTGTGGGCGCCCTGCGCCGGGCCGATCCTCGGTTTGCTGTTGACCGGTGCAGCGCTGCAAGGCGCCAGCATTCAAACCACCTTTTTGCTGCTGGCGTATGCCGCCGGTGCCGCTACGTCCCTCGCGCTGGCCTTGTTTCTGGGCGGCAAAGTCTTCACCGCGATGAAGCGCTCGATTGGCGCGGGCGAATGGGTGCGTCGCGGTCTTGGCGCGGCGATGCTGGCCGGTGTGGCGGCGATTGCCCTGGGCCTGGATACGGGGGTTCTGGCGCGGTTTTCCACAGCGTCTACCGGCGGTATCGAACAAGCGTTGGTGGAGAAACTGTCCGGCAAATCGCTGCGTAACAGCGGGGCGCTACTAGCGCAGAACACGACCTCTGAGGGCGCGGTGCAAGTGGCCGAGAAATCCCCAGGCACCTTGCCGGTCGAAGGCAACCTGCCGCCACTGGAGGGCGCCGTGCAATGGCTCAACTCGCCACCCCTCGATGCCCAGGCCTTGAAAGGCAAGGTCGTGTTGGTGGATTTCTGGACCTACTCCTGCATCAACTGCCTGCGTTCGCTGCCCTATGTGAAAGCCTGGGCCGAAAAATATCGTGATCAGGGCCTGCTGGTGATCGGTGTGCATGCGCCGGAGTTTGCCTTCGAGCGCGACGTCAGCAACGTCACCAAAGCCATGAAGGACCTGGGCATCAACTACCCGGTGGCCATCGATAACGAGTTCAAGATCTGGCGCGCTTTCAACAACGAATACTGGCCGGCACATTATTTTGCCGACGCCCAGGGACGCATCCGTTATCACCATTTTGGCGAAGGCGCGTACGACGAGTCGGAGCGGATCATTCAGCAATTGCTGCGTGAGGCCGGTTCGACCAAGGTGTCGGACGGGCTGATCAACGCCAAGGCCGACGGCGTGCAAATGGCCCCGGACAACAGCGAAGTGCAGTCGCCGGAAACCTACGTCGGCTATCAACGTGCCGAGCATTTCGTGCCGGAAACCGCTCTGGTGCCGGACAAGCTGGCGGCCTACAACCCGCCGACGCAACTGGGCCTCAACGACTGGAGCCTGGACGGCCAGTGGCATGTCGGCCCGGAGCGGGCCACCGCCAGCGCACCGGCCAGCCGCATCGTCTATCGCTTCCACGCCCGTGATTTGCATTTGGTGCTCGGCCCTGGCGCCGATGGCAAACCGGTGCGCTTCAAGGTGCTGATCGACGGCAAGGCGCCGGGCGACGACCACGGCATGGACGTGGCCCCCGATGGCAGCGGCACCGTGACCGACCAGCGCTTGTATCAACTGGTGCGCCAGAGCGGCGGCGTGACCGACCGGACCTTCAGCATCGAGTTTCTTGATCCGGGCGCGTCGGCTTACGCCTTCACCTTCGGCTGATTACTTTCCAACGCTTCAGGAGTTCGCCCCATGAAAACCCTCTTTACCTGGCGCCGTACCCTGTTGGGGCTGGCGGCTGCCGGCATCATCAGCCAATGCTCGGCCTTCTCGTTCGGCGCTGCCGAAGAGGCGGTGATCATCCCACCACCGGCCCTCGACGAAACCACCCAGGCCCATAGTGAAACCGCCGTGTTCGCCGGTGGTTGTTTCTGGGGTGTTCAAGGGGTGTTCCAGCATGTCAAAGGTGTGAAGAATGCCGTCTCCGGCTACGCAGGCGGGGCGGCCAATACTGCGCAGTACGAGCGCGTCAGCAACGGCAATACCGGCCATGCGGAGTCGGTCGAAGTCACGTTCGATCCTGCTCAGGTCAGCTACGGCACCTTGCTGCAGATCTACTTTTCGGTGGCCCACAACCCGACCGAACTCAACCGCCAGGGACCGGACAGCGGCACCCAGTATCGTTCGGCGATCTTTACCAAAAGCACTGAGCAGCAGCGGGTCGCACAGGCCTACATCACCCAGCTCGACGCCGCCCATGCCTTCGACAAGCCGATCGTCACCAAGCTTGAAACCTTCAACGGTTTCTACCCGGCGGAGGAAGAACATCAGGATTTCCTGACCGAGCATCCGACCTATCCGTACATCGTGATCAACGATTTGCCGAAGGTCGCGCAGTTGAAGCAGCTGTACCCGAATCGTTATCAGGAGCAGCCGGTGCTGGTGAAGGCGGGGATGTAAATGGCGATCAGCGACTGTATGGCCTGTTCGGCCGGCTAGTGCTTGCCCCACCTCTGTACGGCGAATTCGACGAAACGCCGCAGTTTCGGCAAACGGTGGCGATCCTGGGCATAGACCAGGTGCATCGGTCGACTGGGCGGGCAGTAGTCGGGCATCAAGGCCAGCAGCTTTCCGTCCTTGAGGTCCTGTTCGACCAAGGCATCGGGCATCATCACGATGCCCATGCCGGTTCGCGCGGCTTGATGCAGTCCGGCCGAACTGTTGATCAGCATCGGCCCGCTGACCCCCACGCTGACTTCGCCATCGGGACCGGCCAGGCGCCATTCCTTTTGCACCGATTGCCAGTCATCGCCGGCCGGATAGGCAAAGGACAGGCAGTCGTGGTGTCGCAGGTCTTCAGGCGTTTGCGGAGTGCCCCGACGGGCCAGATATTCCGGTGACGCGCACATGGTCAGGGTGTAGTCGATCAGCGGGCGGGCGATCAGGCTGGAGGGTTCCAGCGCGCCGAGGCGAAACGCCACATCCAGACCGTTTTCCAGCAGATCCGGGCGCCGGTTGGTCAGCACCACGTCGAGTTTCACCCGCGGGTTTTGCCGGCTGAACTCGCTCAGTGCCGGCGCCAAACGCTCGGTACCGAAGGTCAAGGGTGCGGTGATGCGCAAGATGCCGCTCGGTTCGTCCAGCGTCTGCTCGGCCAGTCGCTCGGAATCGGCCACCAGTCCCAACACTTCCAGGCAGCGCTGGTAATACGCGGCACCGAACTCAGTCAGCCGCTGGCGCCGTGTCGTGCGGTTGAGCAGGCGCACACCCAGCCGTTGCTCCAGGGCCTTGAGGTGATTGCCGACCATGGTCGTGGACATTTCGCACTGCAAAGCGGCGGCGGTCATGCTGCCGGTCTCTACCACTTTGACGTAGACGGTCATTGCCTGGAACAGATCCATTATCAAGCTCAGCTTTTAAATGATTGAAGTTTTACAGTGTTTATCCAGCTCTGGTGGCTAACCATACTGCAAAAACACCGACCCTTGCTGGAGCTTGATGTCATGACCGCCGCCTGCCTGATGAGCACTTACCAACCCTTGGCCTTGAGTTTCAACAAGGGCCTTGGCACTCGCCTGTGGGATCAGGCCGGTCGCGAATACCTGGATGCGGTCGCCGGTGTGGCGGTGACCAACGTCGGCCACTCCCACCCGAAAATCGTTGCCGCCATCGTTGAACAGGCTGGGTTACTGCTGCACACCTCGAACCTCTACAGCATCGACTGGCAGCAACGGCTCGCGCAGAAACTGACGCGGCTGGCGGGCATGGACCGCGCGTTCTTCAACAACTCCGGGGCCGAAGCCAACGAAACCGCACTGAAAATCGCCCGGCTGCATGGCTGGCACAAGGGTATCGAGCAGCCGCTGGTGGTGGTCATGGAGAACGCGTTTCATGGCCGCACCCTCGGCACCTTGTCGGCCAGCGATGGCCCGGCGGTGCGCCTGGGTTTCAACAAGCTGCCGGGGGATTTCGTCAAAGTGCCGTTCGGCGACCTCGACGCGCTGGACAAGGTGCAACAGGCCTTTGGCTCGCGGATCGTGGCGATCCTGATGGAGCCGATCCAGGGCGAAAGCGGCGTGCAACTGGCGCCACCGGGCTATCTCAAGGCCGTGCGCGAACTGTGCAACCGGCGCTCATGGCTGTTGATACTCGATGAAATCCAGACCGGCATCGGCCGCACCGGCCGGTGGTTCGCATTCCAGCACGAAGGCATCGTCCCGGACGTCATGACCCTGGCCAAAGGCCTGGGCAACGGCGTGCCCATCGGCGCCTGCCTGGCCCGTGGCAAGGCGGCCGAACTCTTCACGCCGGGCAGCCACGGCAGCACCTTCGGCGGTAATCCGCTGGCCTGCCGGGTCGGATGCACGGTGCTGGATATCGTCGAAGAACAAGGCTTGCTGGAGAACGCCCGGATTCAGGGGGAACGCCTGATCGAAAGATTGCGTACAGAACTGGCGGGCAACCCGAACGTCTCGCAAATCCGCGGCCAGGGCCTGATGATCGGCATCGAACTCAAGCAACCGATCCGCGACCTGAGCCTGATCGCCGCCCGGGATCACGGTTTGCTGATCAACGTCACGCGGGGCAAAACCATTCGCCTGCTACCGCCGCTGACCATTGATGAGCGGGAGGTGGAGATGATTGTCAGGGGGGTGAGGGGCGTGGTGAAAGAGGGATGAAGTTCTGCTCAGTAATGGTATCTGCACATCACGACGCGTATTTCGCCGTCTTCAACGGCGTAGACCAGACGATGTTCGGCCGTAATCCGGCGTGACCAGAATCCGCTCAAGTTATGCTTGAGCGGTTCGGGTTTTCCCAGACCGTCGAAAGGCTCACGCTGAATAGCTTTGATCAACAGATTGATACGTTTGAGCCCTGCCTTATCGTTCTGCTGGAACCAGAGATAATCGTCCCAGGCTTCAGGAGTGAACTCGATATTCATTCTTCAATCAGTTGCCTGGTATTGGTTTGGCCCGCTCGCAGGTTGGCGATGGACTTGATCAGGCGTTCGGCATTGGCTGGGGAGCGCAGCAGGTAGGCCGTCTCTTCGAGAGCGTTGTATTCGGCCAATGACATCATCACCACCGGCTCGCCTTTCTGACGCGTTACCAGTAGCGGGGCGCGATCTTCATTCACCCGGTCCATGGTTTGCGCCAGGTGTGCCCTAGCGTTGGTGTAGTTGATGGTTTCCATGTGATTGTCCTCGCTTGATGCAGAGAACGTACAGAAATGAGTACATGTTGGCAAGGCGATACCTACGAGTGGTTGTTACGTGGAAAGTGCATCCACGCTTGTATCGAGTATCGCCGAATGTTCCTCAGGACGTTTCCGTGACTGATGTAATCCCATTCTGAGCTACACGCCATCCATCAGGATTGTCCGACCGCAGCTGCGAAAATTTACGAGTGATGAACCATCGCCGCGATCTCCTTCCGATCCCGCAGACGGATTTTCGCACCGCAAAACTCCTCGAACAGTCGTTGATGCGCCGCAAACCCACTTGACCCCAGCCGCAGGCGATAACTGCCCGCCCACTCCAGCAAGGCGATCAGCAACAGGTCCTGCTCATCGCGCCCGGCCTCGCGTTGTCGAATGTTGGCCACGCAATCCTCGTCCCCGACGCTCAGCCATATCAGCGCAGTCGCCCTTGGCAGGATTTCGCTGGCGATCCAGCCATACACGCCTTCGATCACCCAGCGCTCTTGTTCGGCCGCAATCCGCGCCATGGCCAATGCTTCGGTTCGGGGGCGGGCGATGCTGTGTTCGTCGGACAGCCAGTGAATCCGGTCGAGATCGGTCCAGGGCACATGCAGTTGCTCGGCCAGCCGCTGCGCCAGCCAGCTCTTGCCGGAACCGGAGTTGCCGATGATCAGGGTGCGGGTGAGGTCCATGAGCGACTCCGATCAATTGTGGGTACGAACCTGCTCGCGAAAGCGGTGCTTCAGTCAGCATTGATGTTGGATGTGCTGGTCTTACCGCGGGCAAGCCTACAGGTACACCAGAATCCGCCGGCCTGCGCACCTTGAGATTCATCGGTAACTTGCCGTGCTTCACTGCTCATCCTTTCTGTAAGCCCTTTTACAGTGTCAGTTTTTAGACATCGCTGTGATGTGGATGGTTGTGGTGAGGGCGATCAGGTTGGCTCAGTTGTGAGTTGGGCTTACCTTTACTGCTGGGCTCAGGAAGTCTATGTGATAGCCAGAGGAACCGTCCCCAATTGCTATATGAACGCCATTAATCCCTTCGTTTAATTGAGAGTTGATTTTGTAGTCAATGCTATTTGCGATTGTGTCGTTTACTCCAATAGCAAACTCAGTCAGCTTGAGGCCTCTAGGCCCTTCTGCAATTCAATAACCGTGTTGCACTAAGTTCCTGCAACCGCCGTTGATGTGAATTTTTTTCAGAATTAATGATGCTCGTTAGGTGTCTTGTAAGAAGCTCTTGGTTATTTGTGTAAGCAGTGGCTGTAGTCCTCTTCTGAAAATTTAGTGTTTCACCGAATTTGGTTGTGGTGGACGATCTGAAATCGTTAGGTTGGTCTATGGGGGTCTTTTTACGGGGGGTCTACATTCAATTGTTAATAAGGGGTTGTGTAGTGCAGGAATCAAAGAAATATCTGACAGATACGTCCGTACACCAAGCCTTGTTACTGGCTGATCTAACAGAGCCCGCTGCACCCGATCACGCCATTCGATTATTACTCAAGGAGGTCCTTCAAGGGTTAACGGATAAAGGCTGGCCACAAGCGCAAGTGCAGACGGGGCCGAGAATTGTTTCCGCTGAAGAAAACTACGGATTGCTTGGTTATGACCCATCTGAGATTACGCTTGGAAGTGCACACACTCGATGGGTTGACGAGTGGTCTCTGTTACGGACGCAAACCACTAGCCAAATTCCCTCTGCGCTTCAGCGAGCGGCCAAGCTACGACAACCGGGGCAGTCAATATTATTGGCCGCGCCTGGTATCACTTTTCGTCGCGATAGCCGGGATCGTTGGCATTGTGCGCAGCCGCATCAGATGGATATCTGGGTGCTCGGTGATCCTGAATTGTCGACGCATGAGCATTTGCTTTGCCTGGTCGGCGATATCCTCAAATCCGCCGTGCCTGATATGCCTTGGATCTACAGTGATAGTCCGCATCACTACACTGAGGGCGGGATCGAAGTAAATCTGTTGAATGACGGCGTCCCTGTAGAGGTTCTGGAGTGCGGTCGAATTGCCAAATCATTATTGGAGCGACTGAAGATCGATCCTTTGCGTCATGGAGGACTGGCGCTGGGAATGGGATTGGATCGCTTGACCATGCTGCGCAAAGGCATTCCGGATATTCGTTTGCTGCGTGATCAGAACGTACGAGTACAGGCACAGATGCATGATCTGAATCCGTGGAGCGCTGTCTCTCGGTTGCCTTCGATTACTCGTGATATTTCGTTAGCGGTAACGCCGGGGCTGAGCGAGGAAGTGTTGACTGAAAGGATGTTGCAGGCAGCTGGCGATTGTTCAGATTGGATCGAGGAAATGCAGATCAAAGGGCGCTGGACGTTCACAGAACTGCCTCTGCAGGCCATTGATCGCCTCGGATTGCTGCCGGGGCAGGAGAATGTGCTACTACGTGTTGTACTGCGTGATTGTTCGCGATCAATCACCACTGCTGAGGCGAATGCCTTGTATTCGAAAATTCAGGTGGCACTCCATGAAGGTGCACCGGGGGCGGGTTACAGGATGGATTCCCCCAATATTTAACTGGCCTCTTCGCGAGCAGGCCCACAGGATCTGGAAAGAGTACATGCCAGAAATCCAGTGTGTGCGAGCCTGCTCGCCGCACCGTCGCTCCCACAGTTTTTTGTGGTGTCTTCTTTACCTCAATCATCTCCTTCCGGCGCAATCATCCGGGTCTTCGGCGAGCCGTTCGAGTTGTGCTGATAGATGGTCTGCGGCTGCCCCAGGTCATTAAAGAACACCTGCCCGATCCCCGCCGAGTTCCAAAGCCGCTCACCCGCTTCAGCATGCTCAGGAACATGCGGCACGATGCGCATGCGTCGCCGCTTGGTCAGCCAGTTCAGCGGTGAGCGTGGTGAGTACAGCCAACGATTGAGGCGGTCGAACCACTCGAGCAGGGTGGCGGGGAAATCGTTCTTGATGCCGCTGCTGGTGATCTGCCAGATGCGCGGCCCGGCCTTGCGATGGCGGATCAGCACTTCGTAGACGAAGGAATAGTGCACATCCCCCGACAGCACCACGTAGTTACCCGGTGTGCGCGAGTGGCGGAAAATGTTCAGGATCACCTGCGCCGCACCGCGATGGGCCATCCAGTTTTCCGCGTCCACCAGCAGTGGATAACCGCACCAGCTGAATACCCGCTGCACGGTTTCAATCAGCTTGACGCCGAAGATCGGCGCCGGCGAAACGATGATCGCACTCGGGTGGTCCAGCAGTTCCTGTTGCAGTTCGCTCAGGGCTTCCCAGTCGAGCAAACCGGAAGGCTGCTTGAGGTTCATTTCGCTGCGCCAGCGCCGGGTGCGGGTGTCGATCACCACCACGGCCGGGGTGGTGGGCAGCACGTAATGCCAGTGTTGAAACTTCAGCAGATCATCGATCAAGTCATCCTGAACGGTGCTGTCGAGGTGATCGTGTGTGCTGGCGCTCAACGCGCCGGCCTTTTCCAGCAGGGCACCGAACGCATCCGGATTGTTGCCCCAGCCCTGGCACAACATGTACGCCAGCAGCGCGTTGCCGATGATGCGCCGGGAGAACGGATGGCCGTAGGCCGTTTCCTCCCATTGCGCGCTAAGGTTCCAGTCATCGGTGACGTCGTGGTCATCGAAAATCATCAGCGTCGGCAGATGCGCCATGGCCCGTGCGACGTTGCCAAGGCCTGCCTTGAAGGCATCGATGCGCGTCTGTTCAAGGGCGTAGCGCTTGAGCCTTTCCGGCGAGAGCGTCGGTGTCTGGGGCGTGATCAGGGTCCAGGGCGTTGGCGACCAGACCAGCAAATACATGGCCATGACTTCGGCGAAGGTCACCAAGTGATTGTCGGCACTGCTGCTGGTGAAAATCGGCTTGCGCGCACCGCCGAAAAAACGCTCGCGCAGGGTTTCATTGCTTTGCAGCGCCGGCAGCAGATCGGCACGGTGGTAGTAACTGGCCGGATGCTCGTAGAGCCTGGCGCTGTCGCTGACCACGGCGCCTTCGAGCTGTTCCCCGAACAGGCCCAGACGCTCGATCAAGGCGTGAATCGCCCGCAACATCGGCCCCGCCACATCGTCGGCGTAGACCTGATCGCCCGTCATCATCAGCAGTGCCGGGCGATCCTTGGCGTCGTGCTTTTGCGCCAGCAACCGGTCGACGCAGAGCAAACCGTCAACGGCCGGGTGATGAGGCTTGCGGCAAGAGCCGTGCAGCAACTGGTCGACCCGTGCGCGCAGAACGAAGTTCGGGCATCGGGCATCGCCGTACAGCAAATGCGGCGCCCAGTCGGCGATGCCTTTCTCTGTGCCATCGATCAGCAGGTCATAGTCGATCGACTCGTCCCAGGGCAGGGCGCAATCGAGTTGCACATCGATCAAGTGCACATAGGCATGAGCCCCCACTGCAATCACCGTGCATTGCCCGGCATCGAGACGGATATCGCCGACGCCCTGTAAGCGCAAGGTCAGCGCCAGTGCCCGGGAAGCCACCAGCCACAGCGCCAGCCGTGTGGGCTCAAGGCGCCGCAACAGCGGGCCGGCCAGGACCGGTGGCAGGGCTTGGTGATCGTCGGGCAGTGGCAGCGTGTCGGACATCCGTCTTCGAGACTCTTGKGACGTGGCGGGCGATGATAGCGCAGGTGGCAGCGGGGCCGGCTAGGGTGATCCCGTTTCTGCCTGTCACCAAATGAAAAGCCATTGTCGTCTGATGAGAAGCGTCCCGACAGGCCTCGTCCTACAGTCCAATCAACGCAATTCGATGCAACACGCCCATATTGCAGATTGGAGAATAAGAAAAATGGCTAAAGCCGTACGCTTCTACGAAACCGGTGGTCCCGAAGTCCTGCGTTATGAGGACGTCGAAGTCGGCGAACCCGGTCCCGGCCAGGTTCGGCTTCGTCATGTGGCAGTTGGCCTGAACTATGCCGACACCTATTTCCGTAACGGTACCTATGCGATTCCACTGCCCAACGGCATGGGCGTCGAGGCCTCTGGCGTAGTCCAGGCCGTTGGTGAAGGGGTCACCAATGTCGAGGTCGGTGATCGCGTCACCTACACCGGTTTCCTCAACACCCTCGGTGCCTACAGCACCGAGCGCCTGATCCCGGCTGCGCCGCTGATCAAGCTGCCGGAAACCATCAGCTTCGAGACCGCCGCCGCGATGACCATGCGTGGCCTGACGTCTTCGTATCTGATGCGCCGCATCTACGACTTCAAGCCGGGCGACAGCATTCTGCTGCATGCCGCCGCTGGCGGTGTCGGTCTGATCGTTTCGCAGTGGGCCAAATTGCTGGGCTTGAACGTGATCGGCACGGTGTCGACCGAGCAAAAGGCGGAAATCGCCCGGGCTCACGGTTGCGACCATACGATCAATTACAGCCATGAAGACGTCGCCGCTCGCGTTCGCGAATTGACCGACGGCGTGGGCGTCAACGTGGTGTTCGACAGCGTCGGCAAGAACACCTTCATGGGTTCGCTGGATTCGTTGAAACCCCGTGGCCTGATGGTCTGCGTGGGTACTGCGTCCGGCCCGATCCCGGCGTTCGACCCGGTGATGCTGGCGATGAAAGGCTCGCTGTTCCTGACCCGTCCGGCCCTGGCCAACTACATCAGCGACCCTGCGGAAAAAGCCGCCCTGGCTGGCGAACTGTTCGACCATGTCGGCAGCGGCCGGATCAAGATCGAGATCAACCAGCACTACGCGTTGCAGGACGCCGTGCAGGCTCATCGCGACCTTGAATCGCGCAAGACTACCGGCTCTTCGATTTTCGTCGTTTAAGGAGCGGCCAGCCATGAAAGTCGAACAATTGACCTGCTCCATCGGCGCCGAACTGATCGGCGTCAACCTGGCCGACGCAGTCCATGACGACGGCCTGTTTGCCGAGATCCGTGCCCAGTTACTCAAGCACCGCGTGGTGTTCCTGCGCGATCAGGACATCACCCGCTCCGAGCACGTGGCCTTCGCCCGACGCTTCGGCGAGCTGGAGGATCATCCGGTGGCCGGTAGCGATCCGGAGCATCCGGGTCTGGTACAGATCTACAAGAAACCGGACCAGCCGGCGGACCGCTACGAAAACGCCTGGCACAGCGACGCCACCTGGCGCGAGGCGCCGCCGATGGGCTGCGTGCTGCGCTGCGTGGAGTGCCCGCCAGTGGGCGGCGACACCATGTGGGCCAACATGGTCGAGGCTTACGCGCGTTTGCCGGAAGACGTGAAGGTCAAGATCGCCGACCTGCGCGCTCGCCATAGCATCGAAGCGAGTTTCGGTGCGGCGATGCCGATCGAAAAGCGTCTGGCGCTCAAAGCGATGTACCCGGACGCCGAACACCCGGTGGTGCGCACCCATCCGGAAACCGGCGAGAAGGTGCTGTTCGTCAACGCCTTCACCACCCACATCAGCAACTACCACACCCCTGAGCGGGTGCGCTTCGGCCAGGACGCCAACCCCGGCGCAAGCGAGTTGCTGCGCTACCTGATCAGCCAGGCGTACATCCCCGAGTATCAGGTGCGCTGGCGCTGGAAGCCCAACAGCATCGCCATCTGGGACAACCGCAGTACCCAGCATTACGCCGTCATGGATTACCCGCCGTGCCATCGCAAGATGGATCGCGCCGGGATCATCGGCGACAAGACGTTCTGATCGAACGCCACTTGCATCCGCACTCAAAGCATTCGCACTCGTAAACACGTCTGCCCGGCACGACCCCGGGTGGGCGGGACAATCATAAGAACTGGAGTAGACCATGCAATTCTTCGACGATTCCCTGCACCCGGAAAACATGGAAAAGGTAGTCATCACCGTGGCCCCGTACGGCCCTGAATGGATGCCTGAAGACTTCCCGGAAGACATCCCGCTGACCATGGATGAGCAAGTCCAGAAAGCGGTCGATTGCTATGAAGCCGGCGCCACCGTGCTGCACCTGCATGTGCGCGAACTGGACGGCAAGGGTTCCAAGCGTCTGTCGAAGTTCAACGAGTTGATCGCCGGTGTGCGTGAAGCCGTGCCAGACATGATCATCCAGGTCGGTGGCTCGATTTCCTTCGCTCCGGAAAGCGACGGTGAAGCGGCCAAGTGGCTGTCCGACGACACTCGCCACATGCTGGCCGAGCTGACGCCGAAACCGGATCAGGTCACGGTCGCGATCAACACCACCCAGATGAACATCATGGAGCTGCTGTATCCGGAATACCTGGAAGGCACCTCCCTGGCCAACCCGATGATCCAGGCGGCCTACAGCGAGATGACCGTACCGGCTGGCCCGGCCTGGGTTGCCGAGCACCTCAAGCGCCTGATGGACAACGGCATCCAGCCACACTTCCAGCTGACCGGCATGCATGCCTTGGAAACCCTCGAGCGTCTGGTGCGCAGGGGCGTCTACAAAGGTCCGTTGAACCTGACCTGGATCGGCATCGGCGGCGGTTTCGATGGTCCGAATCCGTTCAACTTCTTCAACTTCCTCCACCGCGCGCCGGACGGTTCTACTGTGACCTCCGAATCGCTGCTCAAGAACGTCATGCCATTCAACACCATGTCGATGGCCATGGGCATGCACCCGCGTGTGGGCAATGAAGACACTATCATTGATCACAAGGGCGATCGTTTCGGCTCGGTTGCACAGATCCGGCAAACCGTGCGCATTGCCCATGAACTGGGCCGTGAAATCGCCACCGGCAAAGAAGCCCGCGAGATCTACCGCATCGGCGTGCAGTACGAAACCATCGAAGAAACCCTGTTGGCCAACGGCATGGCCCCCAACCGCAAGGCTGGGCAGAAAGGCGTGCCGCAACGCGGCTGACCGAGGGTCGGGACGAGAGGCCGTGACCTCTCGTCCGCCTGACCGTTACACGCTTGATAACAAAAATAAAACAAAGCTCTTGAGGAGGCTGCATGGCCTTTCACCCAATCGCCGCTGACGATGACGACTCCGGCGGAGTCGGCGTTGCGCGCCAATATGCCTGGATCGTCTTTGCCTTGACGTTCGGCCTGTTGATTTCCGATTACATGTCGCGTCAGGTGCTGAACGCGGTATTCCCGCTGCTCAAGACTGAGTGGGCGTTGAGCGACGGTCAGCTCGGTCTGCTCAGTGGCATCGTTGCCCTGATGGTCGGCCTGCTGACGTTTCCCCTGTCGTTGATGGCGGACCGTTTCGGCCGGGTCAAGAGCCTGGCGCTGATGGCTTTTCTGTGGAGCGTGGCGACCCTGGGTTGCGCGTTGGCTCAGGACTACCAGCAGATGTTCATTGCGCGATTCATGGTCGGCGTCGGCGAAGCCGCCTACGGCAGCGTGGGCATCGCCGTGGTGATCTCGGTGTTCCCCAAACACATGCGCGCCACCCTGGCCAGCGCCTTCATGGCTGGCGGCATGTTCGGTTCGGTGTTGGGCATGGCTTTGGGCGGTGCGATTGCCGCCAAGCTGGGCTGGCGCTGGTCGTTCGCCGGCATGTCGCTGTTTGGCCTGTTTCTGGCGGTGCTTTACCCGCTCATCGTCAAGGAGGCGCGCATTGCGCCACAACGTGCCGCGCAGATTGCGAACAAGACGGCCGCCGCGGTCAAGCGTCCGCTGCGCACGCTGTGGTCCAGCCGTTCGGTGGTAGCGACCTACGTCGCCAGCGGCTTGCAGTTGTTCGTCGGCGGTACGGTGATGGTGTGGATTCCCAGCTACCTCAATCGCTACTACGACATGCCCACCGACAAGGCCGGTGGCATGGCGGCGATCATCGTGTTGTGCAGCGGCGCGGGGATGATCCTGTGCGGCATGCTTAGCGACCGCCTGTGTCGGAACTCGCCGGAGCGCAAGGTCAGCCTGGCCATTGGTTTTTGCCTGGGCAGTTGCCTGCTGCTGTCGGCAGCGTTCGCATTGTCGGCAGGGCCTGTGCAACTGGCGCTGATCTGTCTGGGCATGGCGATTGCCACCGGCACCACCGGCCCCGCCGGTGCGATGGTTGCCAACCTGACCCATTACTCCGTCCACGGTACGGCGTTCGCCACGCTGACCCTGGCCAATAACCTGCTGGGGCTGGCACCGGGGCCGTTCCTGACTGGCCGTGTGTCCGACCTCATCGGCCTGCATGCCGCTTTCCAATTAGTGCCACTGGTCAGCCTCGCGGCGGCAGCGGTGTTCTTCTATGCCAAGTGTCATTACCAAAAAGATATCGCCCGGCTTGAGGGTCAGAGCGTGCCTGAGCCCTTCAGTGCAGCCGGGATAGAGGTGAAGTTGTGAGTCGTCGTTTACGTATTGATGTGTTTTTCGATTTTATCTGCCCCTGGTGCCTGATCGGCAAACGCCAACTGGAGCATGCGCAGGTGCAGTTTCGCAGTCGCCACCCGGATGTGCAGATCACCACGGTGTGGCACGGGGTGCAGTTGCTGCCGCAGCTGCCGGTACAAGGTGAACCCTTCGCCGATTTCTATCGCAAGCGCCTGGGCGATGCGGACGCAGTGGCCATGCGTCAGGCCCAGATCCGGCAGGCTGCGGCGGCAGTCGGGTTGGCTATCGATTTCAGCCGCATCGCGACCATGCCCAACACCGCAGACGCTCATCGTTTGTTCGAGCGTGTCGGTGCGCTGGGCAATGCTGTCCAGAGTGACGTCTTGCTTGAGCGCCTGTTCGCGGCATATTTCCAGAAGGGCGAAGATCTCGGTTGCCGTGAGATCTTGCTCGCCATTGCCCGCTCCTGCGGCATTGAAGTGGGGGCCGTGGCCGATTGCCTGAATGGCGACGCCTCTCCATTTGAAGGCTTTTCCGGAGCGAGCAGTGGCGTACCGGGTTTTCAGTTCGACCGCCGCATGACGGTGGTCGGCGCACAGCCTGCCGAGACATTGCTGGCAGCCATGAGCCAGGCACTGAAAGAAAGTGATCGCGAGCGGCAACCGACATGACCCGGCGCATTCCCGTACCAGCCGGCAAACACCCACAGGCCGGTGGCCGGGCGCTGTTCGAATTCGAAGACAAAAGCCTGGCGTTATTCAACGTCGACGGGCAGCTGTTTGCCATCGACGACAGCTGCCCGCATCAGGGCGCCTCGCTGTGTGGCGGGCGCCTTGAGGGCCGGGTGATTCAATGCTGCGCCCATGGCCTGCGCTTCGATTTGCGCAGCGGCTACATGCTCAATTCCACCCAGGTCAAAGTCACCAACTACCCGGTCGAGAGCATCGACGGCCAGGCGTTTATCGTCATCGCATCCGAGGAGTCCGCGTCATGAGCGCCATTGCTCTCACCCGTATCCACAGTCGCACGCGCGAACTGGCACCAGGGTTTATCGTCAGTCTGATCGTGGCGGCCGCCGCGTCGTTCCTGTCCGAGCACTACGGTGCGCCGGTCATGCTGTTTGCCTTGCTGCTGGGCATGGCCCTGAACTTTCTCGCCGATGACGGCCCGTGCAAGGCCGGCATCGAGTTCACCGCGCGCACGGTGTTGCGCATTGGCGTGGCGCTGCTGGGCATGCGCATCACCCTGGAGCAAATGGCGGCGCTGGGCTGGAAGCCGATAGCCCTGGTGGTGATTCTGGTGGTGGTGACCATCAGTGTTTCGGTGGTTGCGGCCAAGGCCCTGGGTTTCCAGCGCCTGTTCGGCATGCTCACCGGCGGCGCGACGGCCATCTGCGGCGCCTCGGCGGCACTGGCGCTGGCGGCGGCGCTGCCAAACCATCCGCAGAAAGAGCGGGCGACACTGTTCACCGTCATCGGCGTGTCGGCGCTGTCGACTCTGGCGATGATCGTCTACCCGATGATCGCCAACTGGCTGGAGTTGTCGCCGCAAGTCGCGGGCGTATTCCTCGGCGCCACGATCCACGACGTGGCCCAAGTGGTTGGCGCCGGCTACAGCATGTCGACCGAGACCGGCGACACGGCCACGGTGGTCAAGCTGATGCGCGTTGCCATGCTGCTGCCGGTGATCGTCACCGCCGCGATGATCACCCGCATGCAGGGCGCTGACCCGACCGGCAAGCGCCCGCCGCTGTTGCCGTGGTTCGCCGTCGGCTTTCTGATTCTGGCCTGCATCAACAGCACCGGCTGGATAGCGCCTGCGGTGCAGGGATCGGTCAACGAACTGTCGCGTTGGTGCCTGGTGATTTCCATCAGTGCCCTGGGCATGAAGACCCGGCTCAAGGAGCTGGCGGCGGTCGGGATCAAGYCGATTCTGCTGATGGTSGGGGAGACGGTGTTCCTGGTCGTGCTGGTGCTGTTGTTGCTGCGCTGGGGCTTCTAATCGTCAGGTTGATACAAAACCTGTGGGAGCGAGCTTGCTCCGGGCGGCGTTCCGACGATAGCGGTTTCACATTCAACACTCATGGCGGCTG
>NZ_JBFUIC010000034.1:0-68168 GCF_056402075.1 Pseudomonas sp. P4_C3 | reverse complement strand
GTCACTGTGGGAGCGAGCTTGCTCGCGATGGGGCCGGGACAATCAACACAAAAACAGGCAGACAAATAAAAAGGCCCCAAGGTTCGCACCTTGAGGCCTTTTGCATTTCAGCGACGCTTAGGCAGCTTTCGCTTCCGGCTGGCTCAGCGAACGGTTCAGCGCACTGAACAGGGCCTTGAAGCTGGCGGTGGTGATGTTTTCGTCGATGCCGACGCCATGCACCGCACGTTCACCGTTCACACGCAGTTCAATGTAGGCCGCGGCCTTGGCATTGGTGCCCGCGCCGATGGCGTGCTCGTTGTAGTCCATGATTTCCACCGGTACCGGCAAGCCGGCCACCAGCGCTTCCAGGGCGCCGTTGCCCTTGCCGCGCCAGTGCAGGTTGGTCTCGCCCTGGCCTTGGCTGGCCACTTCCACTTCAACGGCGCTGTGACCGTTTTCTTCCTGCAGGCGATGGCTGACCAGCGCGTACGGGGTGTTGGCCTGCAAGTACTCGCTGTGCAGCAATGCGTGGATTTGCTGGGCGGTCATTTCCAGACCCAGGCGGTCGGTTTCACGCTGCACGACCTGGCTGAACTCGATCTGCATGCGACGCGGCAGGCTGATGCCGTATTCCTGTTCCAGGAGGTAGGCGATACCACCCTTGCCCGACTGGCTGTTGACGCGGATGACCGCCTCGTAGCTGCGGCCGATGTCGGCCGGGTCGATTGGCAGGTATGGCACTTCCCACAGTGCATCCGGTTTCTGCTGGGCGAAGCCCTTGCGGATCGCGTCCTGGTGCGAGCCGGAGAACGCGGTATGCACCAGGTCGCCGACGTACGGGTGACGCGGGTGCACCTGGATCTGGTTGCACTCTTCGACGACTTTACGCACGCCGTCGATGTCGGAGAAGTCCAGCTCAGGGTTCACACCCTGGGTGTAGAGGTTCAGGGCCACGGTCACGAGGTCGACGTTACCGGTACGCTCGCCGTTGCCGAACAGGCAGCCTTCGACACGGTCGGCGCCAGCCATCAGGCCCAGTTCGGTGGCGGCAACGCCAGTACCACGGTCGTTGTGGGTGTGCAGGCTGATGATCACGCTGTCACGACGGTTGATGTGACGGCCGAACCATTCGATCTGGTCGGCATAGATGTTCGGCGTCGCGCATTCCACCGTGGCCGGCAGGTTGAGGATCATCTTGTGCTCGGGCGTCGGGTTCCAGACTTCGATCACCGCGTCGCAGACTTCCTTGGCGAACTCCATTTCGGTGGCGCTGAAGGTTTCTGGCGAGTATTCGAAGGTCCACTCGGTGTCCGGCTGCATGGCCGCGTATTTGACGAACAGCTTGGCGGCGTTCACGGCGATGGCCTTGACCCCGTCCTTGTCCTGGTTGAAGACAATGCGGCGGAAGGAAGGGGAGGTCGCGTTGTACAGGTGAACGATAGCTTTCTTCGCGCCGCGCAGGGATTCGAAGGTGCGTTCGATCAGGTCTTCACGACCCTGGGTCAGCACCTGGATGGTGGTGTCGTCCGGGATGTGTTTGCCTTCGATCAGGGTGCGAACGAAGTCGAAGTCGGTTTGCGAGGCGGCCGGGAACGACGCTTCGATTTCCTTCACGCCGACCTGCACCAGGGTTTTCCAGAAGCGCAGCTTTTTGACGGCGTCCATCGGCTCGATCAGCGACTGGTTGCCGTCACGCAGGTCGGAGCTGCACCAGATCGGCGCGGCGGTGATGGTTTTCGACGGCCAGGTGCGGTCCGGAATGTCGATGGTCGGGAACGCGCGGTATTTCGAAGACGGGTCTTTGAGCATGCTCATCAGGAAATCCTTATTGTGTGGGCCGAAAAAAGGCGGCCTGCCGGTGGATCAAAAGTTCTTGGAGTAACGCTTGGGACGAGGCACCACGATTCAGCCCGGCAGTCGTGCACTGACGAGGCACAGGCTGCGGTGCTGGCGGAGCTGAATGAGGGTGTGAGAGGTTTTCATGCCTTCAACCCTAACCGCGGGGGTGAAGGTTGGCAAGCAGTCGAAAAAAATTGAGAGGAATACTCGAAAAGTCTTTTTTTGCGAGATTTTATCTTCTGTTTCTATGGGATTGTTTATGGGTATTGCGCAGACAGTTCGTCATGCGCAATCCACATCGTGACATTTATGGCTGGAATGCGCCGATGAAAATAGCCGGGTCCACCCGAGTCTCATTGAGGCTGATATTCCAATGCAAGTGCGGCCCAGTCGCGCGGCCGGTCGAACCGACTTTCCCCACCACTTCCCCTCGGGCCAGTTGCTGGCCAACTTTTACGTCAATCTTCGACATGTGGCAGAACATGCTGATAAAACCCTGGCCGTGGTCAACGAATACGGTGTTGCCGTTGAAGAAGTAGTCGCCTGTCAGGATCACTTTGCCGCCGGCGGGGGTCTTGATCGGGGTACCGGTTGGCACGGCGAAATCCAGTCCTGCATGGGGATTGCGTTCTTCGCCGTTGAAGAACCGGCGTACGCCGAACTTGCTCGATAGTGGTCCGTTAACGGGTTTGTCCAACARCAGGTTGCTGGGGGTATTGGGACTGAAACTTCGGTAGGCACCCAGTTGCAAAGGGATTTCTTGATCAATGCGTTTCTGATCGTCCGGGTTCGGATTGACCTGGCGCTTGTTCTTCAACGTAATGTGCTGTTCGGGGTACTTCTTGCTACCGACGTTGAACGCCAGGTTGCGATCGCCGCTGCTGATCTGCTGACTGCCGGGTTTGACGGTCAGGGGGACGCCGACAATCGCAAGCCAGTCGTCCTGCTCCTTGACCACCAGCACGGCTTTGCCCTGGTAACTGACTTTTGGTGCTTGTGCTGACGGGCCTAGATTGACCACCGCAACTCCACCGGGCACTGGTTTGTTCAGCAGGCGGGTGATGTAACTGTCGGCGTGGGCATTGAACGTCAGGCATAGCAGAAACAGGACGCTGAGAAAACGCGGCATAGATTAATCCAGTAAAGAAAGGGTGACAGGCGTCAGGTGATTGTCTTCGACCCGCACTTGCAGTTCGCCTTCGCCCAACTTGGCCTTGAGACGCTGGCCGTTATGGGTTTGCGCAGCGTTGCGGATCGCGTTGCCGCGCTCGTCCAGCAAAATGCTGTAACCACGGCCGAGGGTCGCCAACGGGCTGACCACATGCAGTGTCTGCATCTGGCTGTGCAATTGCAGGCGACGGTTCTTCAGCCCTTCGCGGATGGCGCGCGGCAAGCGCTCGGCCAGGCTGTCGAGGCGCTGGCGAAGCATTGCCAGTTGCCGGCCGGGATGTTGTGCGGCCAGACGGGTTTCCAGGCGGATCAAGCGTTCGCGACGGGTGTTGAGGCTGCGCTCGAACGCGCGGCGCATGCGCATGTCCAGGTCATCCAGGCGTTGTGCTTGCTGGCGCAGGCGCTCGCCGGGATGACGCAGGCGCCGGGAAATGCCTTCCAGGCGTAGTCGATCGCGCATCAAGCGGTCACGCATGCGCATCACCAACCGTCGGTGCAGGCTTTCGACCCGACGCACCAGATCGCTGGRGTCCGGTGCCAGCAATTCGGCGGCAGCGGAAGGGGTGGGCGCGCGAACGTCGGCCACGAAGTCGCTGATCGACACGTCGGTTTCATGGCCGACCGCGCTGACAATCGGCGTCACGCAAGCGTCTACGGCGCGGGCCACGGCTTCTTCGTTGAAGCACCAGAGATCTTCCAGCGAACCGCCGCCCCGGGCCAGGATCAGTGCGTCAAAACCCCGGGCATCTGCCAGTTTCAGGGCACGGACAATCTGCGCGGTGGCTTCGCGGCCCTGTACGGCGGTGGGGATCAGGGTCAACTGCACCTGCGGTGCGCGACGGCGGAACACGCTGATGATGTCGCGGATCACCGCCCCGGTGGGCGAACTGATGATGCCGATGCGTTGCGGGTGCGCCGGTAGCGGGACCTTGCGCTCGGCACTGAACAGGCCTTCGGCGCTGAGTTTTTCCTTGAGTGCGTCGAAGGCCAGGCGCAAGGCGCCATCACCGGCCGGCTCCACAGTATCGAGGATCAGCTGATAATCACCGCGCCCTTCGAACAGCGAGACTTTGCCGCGCACCTTGACCGCGAGCCCGTCCTTCAGTGCCTGGCGAACCCGTGCCGCGTTCTGCCGGAACAGTGCGCAACGGACCTGGGCGCCGCTGTCCTTGAGGGTGAAGTACACATGGCCCGAAGCCGGACGGGCGAGGTTGGAGATTTCACCTTCGACCCAGATGTTGCTGAACACGTCTTCGAGCAACACCCGCGCGCGGCCATTGAGCTGGCTGACGGTCAGGACCTCACGGTCCAGGCCGAGTCTTGAAAAGGGATCTTTAATCATGGGGCGCAGTTTAAAGGCATTTTCCAACTGAATGCACGATCCCTTGTAGGAGCTGCCGAAGGCTCGGTCCGCGCTCGGGTGATCTTTTGATCTTGAAAGGGCAAGATCAAAAGATCGCAGCCTTCGGCAGCTCCTACAGGGATTGGGTGAAATGTTGGTTGATTTGTTGGGTCAATGGAGTTTTGGCGCGGTGGACTGGCTGGTGATCGCATCGGGCATCGCCCTGGCCTACATCGTGTTCGGCATCGCCGGTTTCGGCACCGCGCTGGTGGCGGGGCCGATTCTGATTCTGTTCATGCCGCTGTCGAAGATCGTGCCGTTGCTGGTGCTGCTCGATTTTGTCGCGGCATTCGGCAATCTGTTGCCTTCGCGGCGTGATGTCGCCAGGCCGGAGCTGTTGCGGTTACTGCCCTGCATGGCGGTGGGGTGCACGCTGGGGGTGATTTTCCTGCTGAACCTCAAGTCCGATCTGTTGCTGTTGTTGATGGGGGTGTTTATCAGCGCCTATGCGATTTACAGCCTGTGGATCAAAACCCGCCCGACGCAATTGTCTGCCGTATGGGCGCTGCCGATGGGGACGGTGGGCGGAATGTTTGGCGCGTTGTTTGGCAGCGGCGGCTTTCTCTATGCGATCTATTTGAACAGCCGTTTGCCCAAGGAGGCGGCCCGGGCCACCCAGAGTGCGCTGATCAGTTGCAGTACGGTGGTGCGTTTGAGCCTGTTTGCCATCGCCGGTGTGTATGCCGATCTGCCCTTGCTGGCGCTGGCGGTTTGTCTGTTGCCGGCCATGGTGCTGGGGCTGTGGTTCGGTCGAAGGCTGACCATGCGCTTGTCCCGCGAGGCGTTCATACGCCTGGTGACGTGGCTGGTACTTGCCAGCGGGATCGCGTTGATCGGGCGCTATCTCAGTACCTGAAGATTCAACCTGTGGCGGGGAGCTTTTTGTGGGAGCGAGCTCCCACCGCAAGCTGTTCAGTCGTTGTACTGGCTCAACAACCGCTCAAGCCGTGCACTGAGTCGGCGTTTGATTTCGGTTTCGATATGCGGAGCGAAGTCGTCGATCACGTCTTGCATGATCAGCTCCGCGGCAGCGCGCAATTCGCTGTCCAGGTGCAGCAAGTCGTCCGGCTTCTTGCTGGCGACTGGCGTCGCTGCCGGTTCTACGGCGGGAGCAGCAGGTGTTGGTTCGACAGGTGGCGAAGGCTCGCTCACGGCGTCGAACAACATCGGAATCTGTTCCTGGTCGCCGTCCTCGACCGTGTCGGTCAGCAGGGGCGGTTGCAGGTTGTCATCGCCGAGCAATTGGCGGATCGACTCAAGGTCGTCCAGCAGGTGCGCGGACTGTTGCAGCGGTTTTGGAGTGTCCATTGGAAGGCTCAGAGTCGCTGTAAACGGTGATCTTGCAGAGGATAGCCCTGTTCGCGGTAGAAACGGAAACTCTCCCGCGCGGCCGCTCTGATCGTTGGATCCTCCACCACCACTTCCGCCACTCTGGCGAACCTGTTGGCGAAGGCCGGGACTTTCAGGTCGAGATTGACCAGCAAATCCTGATGCTGACCGCAGTCATCGCCCACCCCCAAAACAATCAAGCCGTCAGGTTCGCTGTCGGCAGGGCCATGGGGCACGAAGCTTTCGCCCTTGAACGTCCACAGCCGCGCATCGAGATCGTCACGCTGGGCCGCATCGCTGCAATGCAGGTAGATGCGGTGGCCCATGCGCCAGGCTTTCTCGGTGAGCTTGCAGGCAAAGTCCAGGCGTGCCGAAGGATCGGCGCTGGGCAGGATATAGAAGTCGACTTTGGTCATTGCGGTTCCAGAGCGGCAAACGGCGTCACCGGAAAGTGACGCCGCCGCCCATCATCGGTTTCAGGCTTTGGCGCGGTCCAGCAGGTACTGGGTTAGCAGGGGAACCGGGCGGCCAGTGGCGCCCTTGTCCTTGCCGCCGCTGGTCCAGGCGGTGCCGGCGATGTCCAGGTGCGCCCAGTTCAGGTTCTTGGTGAAGCGCGACAGGAAGCAGGCCGCGGTGATGGTGCCGGCTTTCGGGCCGCCAATGTTGGCGATGTCGGCGAACGGGCTGTCCAGCTGTTCCTGGTACTCATCGAACAGCGGCAGTTGCCAGGCGCGGTCGTCGGCAGCCTTGCCGGCGCTCAGCAGTTGGTCGATCAGTTCGTCGTTGTTGCCCAGCAGGCCCGACGTGTGGGAACCCAGCGCGACCACGCAGGCGCCGGTCAGGGTCGCGATGTCGATGACCGCTTGCGGCTTGAAGCGCTCGGAGTAGGTCAGTGCATCGCACAGCACCAGACGGCCTTCGGCGTCGGTGTTGAGGATTTCCACGGTCTGGCCGCTCATGGTGGTGACGATGTCGCCCGGGCGCGAAGCGTTGCCGCTCGGCATGTTTTCGGCGCAGGCCAGGATGCACACCAGGTTGATCGGCAGCTTCAGCTCAAGCACGGCACGCAGGGTGCCGAACACGCTGGCGGCGCCGCCCATGTCGTACTTCATTTCATCCATGCCGGCGCCCGGCTTGAGGCTGATGCCGCCGGTGTCGAAGGTGATGCCTTTGCCGACCAGCGCATACGGCTTCTCGGATTTCTTGCCGCCGTTGTACTGCATGACGATCAGGCGCGGCGGCTGGGCGCTGCCCTGGCCGACGGCGTAGAACGAGCCCATGCCCAGGGCCTTGATCTTCTTCTCGTCGAGGACTTCGACTTTCAGGTCCTTGAATTCTTTGCCCAGGTCTTTCGCCTGCTCTCCGAGGAAGGTCGGGTGGCAGATGTTCGGCGGCAGGTTGCCCAGGTTGCGGGTGAAAGCCATGCCGTTGGCGATGGCAGTGGCGTGGGCCACGGCGCGCTGCACTTCAGCTTGAGCCGCCTTGATGGTCAGCAGGGTGATTTTCTTCAGGGCGCGGGGTTCGGCTTTCTGGCTCTTGAACTGGTCGAACTGGTATTCGCCATCGATCAGGGTTTCCGCCAGCAGACGGGTCTTGCCGTAGCTGTCGCGACCCTTGACCACGATTTCGTCCAGGGCCAGCACCGCATCACTGCCGCCCAGGCCTTTCAGGGTGTTGAGGATGCCGGCGATGATTTTGCGGAACGGGCGGTCACCCAACTCGTCGTCCTTGCCAACGCCCACCAGCAGCACACGCTCGGCCTTGAGGTTCGGCAGGCTGTGCAGCAACRGGCTCTGGCCAACCTTGCCGGCCAGGTCGCCGCGCTTGAGCACTGCGCTGATTGCGCCACCGCTCAATTCGTCGAGTTGTCTGGCCACCGCACCGAGCTTGCGGCCTTCGCCAACGGAAACCACCAGCGTGGCGGTCTTCAACGTTTCCGGGTTGACGCTTTTTACAACCAGTTCCATGTCCGGGTCCCTGAATTGATGGTTAGCACGCAAGCGCCCGACACCGTATGTGCGTCACTTGCCTATAAAAAGAAAGGCGCCGGGATCGACCGGCGACAAAGGCCGCAGTTTGAACCTCGCTACCGGCGGCTGACAACCCTCGGTTGTACGATTGTAGGAGCGAGCCTGCTCGCGAAGAACCTGAGGCCGTCTCGGGGTTTGAGGCTTATCGCGTAATCGTTGACGACCATCGCGAGCAAGCTCGCTCCTACACCTACCCCCAATGCATTGCGCAGTGACAGGTGCACCCAATCACAGGATAATGCGCCATCTTTTTTCGGCGGCTCTGCCTTGCGGGCTGTCCGATACGTTTGCTTGTTTGGCCGCCTTAGCCTGACAACCCTGGAGTGTCTGGTTTGATCGTCTTCCGTTATCTATCCCGCGAAGTCCTGTTGACCTTGAGCGCCGTCAGCGCCGTGCTGCTGGTCATCATCATGAGCGGTCGCTTCATCAAATACCTCGCCCAGGCGGCCTCGGGGCTGCTGGATCCGGGGTCGCTGTTCCTGATCATGGGCTTTCGTCTGCCGGGCTTCCTCCAGCTGATCCTGCCGTTGGGGCTGTTTCTCGGGATCCTGTTGTCCTACGGGCGCCTGTACCTCGAAAGTGAAATGACCGTGCTCTCGGCCACCGGCATGAGCCAGCAGCGGCTGGTTTGGATGACAATGTTTCCGGCCACCCTGGTTGCACTGATCGTGGCGTGGCTGAGCCTGAGCCTGGCGCCACAGGGGGCCAACCAGTTTCAACTGCTGCTGAACAAGCAGGATGCCCTGACCGAATTCGATACCCTGGAGCCGGGGCGCTTCCAGGCCCTGCGTGACGGTACCCGGGTCACCTATACTGAGCGCATGACGGATGACCGCGTCAATCTCGGCGGTGTGTTCATCTCGCAAAAGAACATCAGTTCCAACAACAAGGATCGCGGAATTTCTGTCCTGGTGGCAGAGAAGGGGCGTCAGGAAATTCGCCCGGACGGCAACCGCTACCTGATCCTTGATAACGGCTATCGCTATGACGGTAATCCGGGGCAGGCCGACTACCGGGCGATCAAGTACGACGAGTACGGTGTGCTGCTGCCAAAGCCGGACGTCAGCGACGAAGTCACCGACCGTGATGCGATGCCGACCAGTAAGTTGATCGGCAGTGAAGACATTCGCCTGCGCGCCGAGTTGCAATGGCGCATGTCACTGCCATTGCTGGTGTTCATCGTGACCTTGATGGCGGTGCCGCTGTCGCGGGTCAACCCGCGCCAGGGCCGATTCCTCAAATTACTGCCGGCGATTCTTCTTTATATGCTTTACCTGACCATTTTGATTGCCGCTCGCGGTGCCCTCGACAAGGGCAAGATCCCGGCGGTACTGGGCTTGTGGTGGGTGCACGGGATTTTCCTGGTCATTGGCCTGGGCTTGCTTTATTGGGAGCCCCTGCGTTTGAAGAGGGCGAGTCGCCGCAGCGCGCTGGAGGTGGCCCGTGGTTAAGCTGGATCGCTACATTGGTAGCAGTGTGTTGATTGCGATTCTGGCGGTGCTCGGGATCATTCTTGGTCTGGCGACACTGTTTGCCTTCATCGACGAGATGAGTGAAGTCAACGATACCTACACCCTGGTCGATGTTCTGAGTTATGTGACGCTGACCGCACCGCGCCGGATGTACGAAATGATGCCGATGGCCGCGCTGATCGGTTGCCTGATCGGTCTGGGCAGCCTGGCCAGCAACAGTGAACTGACCATCATGCGTGCCGCTGGTGTGTCGATCGGCCGGATCGTCTGGGCGGTCATGAAACCGATGCTGCTATTGATGCTCGCCGGTGTGTTGGTCGGCGAGTACATCGCGCCGCCTGCCGAAACCACCGCACAGGCCAATCGCTCGCTGGCCCAGGGCAGCGGTGATGCACAAAGCGCCAAGCACGGCCTGTGGCACCGCCAGGGCGATGAGTTCATTCACGTCAACTCGGTGCAACCCAACGGCATCCTGTATGGCGTGACCCGTTATCGCTTCGACAACGAACGGCACATGCTGTCGGCGAGCTTCGCCAAGCGTGCCGAGTTCGACAAGGATCACTGGCAGTTGACGGATGTCACGACCACGTTGTTCCACGAGCGCAGCACCGAAGTGGTTTCGACCCTGGACGAGCGCTGGGAAGTCGCATTGAGCCCGCAGTTGCTGAACACCGTGGTCATGGTGCCGGAGTCACTGTCGATCAGCGGTCTGTGGGGCTACATCCACTATCTGGCAGATCAGGGGCTGAACAATGGCCGCTACTGGCTGGCATTTTGGGTCAAGGTCTTGCAGCCGTTGGTCACTGCCGCGTTGGTGCTGATGGCCATTTCCTTCATTTTCGGTCCATTGCGTTCGGTAACTCTCGGCCAGCGTGTGTTCACCGGTGTGCTGGTGGGCTTCACCTTCCGTATCGTCCAGGATTTGCTGGGGCCTTCCAGCCTGGTATTCGGCTTCCCACCGTTGCTTTCGGTGCTGCTGCCGGCGGGTGTTTGTGCTGTGGCGGGGCTCTGGTTGTTGCGTCGAGCAGGCTGATAGCGGGCATTTTTCGACCGCTTTGACGATAGAAACGCCCTTGTCGCAAGACCGGGGCGTTTTTGTAGGCACCGTCTGACCTGCGAACGTGACGCTTGCGCCGTGGATCAGGTACAATTCCCGGCTATTTTTCGGCGGGCTATGCCTGCAGCCTTTTTGAGTGTTGATCCGTGAGTGATTTGAGTCATATCCGCAATTTCTCCATCATCGCCCACATTGACCATGGCAAGTCGACGCTGGCCGATCGCTTCATCCAGATGTGTGGCGGCCTCGCCGAGCGCGAAATGGAAGCCCAGGTCCTGGACTCCATGGACCTTGAGCGTGAGCGCGGGATCACCATCAAGGCGCACAGCGTTACCCTGTATTACAAGGCTCGCGACGGTATCAACTACCAGCTGAACTTCATTGATACCCCCGGCCACGTTGACTTCACCTATGAGGTGAGCCGTTCGCTGGCTGCCTGTGAAGGTGCGTTGCTGGTGGTCGATGCCGGTCAGGGCGTTGAAGCACAGTCGGTTGCCAACTGCTACACGGCGATCGAGCAGGGCCTGGAAGTGATGCCGGTGCTGAACAAGATCGACCTGCCACAKGCCGATCCGGACCGTGTTAAAGAAGAAATCGAAAAAATCATCGGCATCGACGCTACCGATGCAGTCGAGTGCTCTGCCAAGACCGGTCTGGGCGTCGACGAAGTACTCGAACGCCTGGTCGCCACCATTCCTGCGCCAACCGGTAACTACGAAGATCCGCTGCAAGCGTTGATCATCGACTCCTGGTTCGACAACTACCTGGGCGTTGTTTCCCTGGTACGCGTGCGCCACGGTCGTGTGAAGAAGGGCGACAAGATCCTGGTCAAATCCACCGGCAAGATCCACCTGGTGGACAGCGTCGGTGTATTCAACCCGAAACACACCCCTACCGTTGACCTGAAGGCCGGTGAAGTGGGCTTCATCATCGCCAGCATCAAGGACATTCACGGTGCACCGGTCGGTGACACCCTGACCTTGAGCTCGACGCCGGACGTTGATGTACTACCAGGCTTCAAACGCATTCAGCCGCAGGTTTACGCCGGTCTGTTCCCGGTCAGCTCCGACGACTTCGAAGATTTCCGTGAGGCCCTGCAAAAGCTCACGCTCAACGACTCGTCCCTGCAGTACACCCCGGAAAGCTCCGACGCCCTGGGCTTCGGCTTCCGTTGCGGGTTCCTCGGCATGCTGCACATGGAAATCATCCAGGAGCGCCTGGAGCGCGAGTACAACCTGGACCTGATCACCACGGCGCCGACGGTAATCTTCGAGCTGCTGCTCAAGACCGGCGAGACGATCTACGTCGATAACCCGTCGAAGCTGCCGGATCTGTCTTCCATCGAAGACATGCGCGAGCCGATCGTGCGCGCCAATATCCTTGTGCCACAAGAGCACCTGGGCAACGTCATTACCCTGTGCATCGAAAAACGCGGTGTGCAGGTCGACATGCTGTTCCTCGGCTCCCAGGTACAAGTGACCTACGACCTGCCGATGAACGAAGTGGTGCTGGACTTCTTCGATCGCCTGAAATCCACCAGTCGCGGCTATGCTTCGCTGGACTACCATTTCGATCGTTACCAATCGGCTAGTCTGGTGAAACTGGACGTGCTGATCAACGGTGACAAGGTCGACGCCCTGGCGCTGATCGTGCACCGCGACAATTCGCACTACAAAGGTCGCCAGTTGACCGAGAAAATGAAGGAACTGATTCCGCGGCAGATGTTCGACGTGGCAATCCAGGCCGCCATTGGCGGGCAGATTGTGGCGCGGACAACCGTCAAGGCGCTCAGAAAGAACGTATTGGCCAAATGCTACGGTGGTGACGTCAGCCGTAAGAAGAAGCTGCTGGAAAAGCAAAAGGCCGGTAAAAAACGCATGAAGCAAGTCGGCAACGTGGAAATTCCACAGGAAGCCTTCCTTGCAGTGCTCAGGTTGGATAGTTAGGTCCTATGTCACTAAATTTCCCGCTGTTGCTGGTCATCGCCGTATTCGTCTGCGGTCTTTTGGCGTTGCTCGATCTGTTGTTCCTGGCGCCACGGCGCCGGTCTGCCATCAATGCCTATCAGGGCAGTGTGAGCCAGCTTGATGGGGCAGTGGTCGAGAAACTGAGCAAGGAACCGCTGCTGGTTGAATACGGCAAGTCGTTCTTCCCGGTGTTGTTCATCGTGCTGGTGCTGCGTTCGTTCCTGGTGGAACCGTTCCAGATTCCTTCAGGTTCGATGAAGCCAACCCTGGATGTCGGCRACTTCATCCTGGTGAGCAAGTTTTCCTACGGGATCCGCTTGCCGGTGATCGACAAGAAAGTCATCGAAGTCGGTGATCCGCAGCGCGGCGATGTGATGGTGTTCCGCTACCCGAGCGACCCGAACGTCAACTACATCAAGCGTGTAGTTGGTTTGCCGGGCGACACGGTTCGCTACACCGCCGACAAGCGCCTGTTCGTCAACGGTCAATCGATTGCCGAGCAACTGGTCGGCGCCGAGCCGGGCACGCTGGGCAGCGCTGAGCTCTACAAGGAAAAACTCGGTGCGGCCGAGCACATGATCCGCAAGGAAATGAGCCGCTACCGCGCCATGCCGGACCATTCGTGGACCGTGCCGGCCGGGCACTACTTCATGATGGGCGATAACCGCGACAACTCGAACGACAGTCGCTACTGGGATGATCCAAGCATTCCCAAGGATCTGCTGGGCATGGTTCCCGACAAGAATATCGTCGGCAAGGCCTTCGCGGTCTGGATGAGCTGGCCGGAACCCAAACTCAGCCACCTGCCGAATTTCTCGCGGGTTGGCCTGATCAAGTAATCAGACACGGCGCTGTTGAACACAGCGCCGAATGCATTTCTGGAACCGGCACAATGGGCGCCAGACGCATGAAAACAATGATATTCAGGATGTTATTTTTGAACACAGCGTTAATTGTCCCAAGCCTGCGCCGCCTCACGGCGATGGCGGTGGAATCCAGCCACGAACTCAGCGTGGGTAAACCGTGAGCGTCTCCTTAAGCCGTCTAGAGCGTCAGCTCGGCTACACCTTCAAGGATCAGGAGCTGATGGTCCTGGCCCTGACTCACCGCAGCTTTGCCGGGCGTAACAACGAACGCCTGGAATTCCTCGGTGACGCCATCCTCAACTTCGTCGCTGGCGAGGCGCTGTTCGAGCGCTTCCCGCTGGCCCGCGAAGGCCAGTTGTCGCGTTTGCGCGCGCGCCTGGTCAAAGGTGAGACCCTGGCCGTTCTGGCCCGTGGTTTCGATTTGGGCGAATACCTGCGCCTGGGTTCGGGCGAGCTGAAAAGCGGCGGTTTCCGTCGCGAGTCGATTCTGGCCGATGCACTGGAAGCGCTGATCGGTGCGATCTACCTCGATGCCGGTATGGAAATGGCCCGTGAGCGTGTGCTCGCCTGGCTGGCCGGCGAGTTCGAAGGTTTGACGCTGGTCGACACCAACAAAGATCCAAAGACCCGCCTGCAAGAGTTCCTGCAGTCCCGGGGTTGTGAGCTGCCGCGTTACGAAGTGGTGGATATCCAGGGTGAGCCGCATTGCCGGACGTTCTTCGTCGAATGCGAAATCATCTTACTGAATGAAAAAAGCCGAGGTCAGGGTGTGAGTCGTCGTATTGCCGAACAGGTAGCGGCCGCCGCAGCACTGATTGCCCTGGGTGTGGAGAATGGCAATGACTGATACAAATGCAACTCGCTGTGGCTATGTTGCCATCGTCGGCCGTCCGAACGTGGGCAAGTCCACGCTGCTGAACCACATCCTGGGTCAGAAGCTGGCGATCACCTCGCGCAAACCGCAAACCACTCGTCACAACATGCTCGGCATCAAGACCGAGGGCGACGTGCAGGCGATCTACGTCGATACCCCTGGCATGCACAAGGGCGGCGAAAAGGCTCTGAACCGCTACATGAACAAGACCGCTTCGGCGGCGTTGAAAGACGTCGACGTGGTGATCTTCGTGGTCGACCGCACCAAATGGACCGAAGAGGACCAGATGGTTCTCGAGCGCGTCCAGTACGTGACCGGCCCGCTGATCGTAGCGCTGAACAAGACCGATCGCATCGAAGACAAAGCCGAGCTGATGCCGCACCTGAGCTGGTTGCAGGAACAGTTGCCGAATGCGCAGATCATCCCGATTTCCGCGCAGCACGGGCACAACCTCGATGCACTGGAACGCGTGATTGCCGAGCACCTGCCGGAAAACGATCACTTCTTCCCGGAAGACCAGATCACCGACCGCAGCAGCCGCTTCCTCGCCGCCGAGCTGGTGCGCGAGAAAATCATGCGCCAGATGGGCGCCGAGCTGCCGTACCAGATCACCGTCGAAATCGAAGAGTTCAAGCAGCAGGGCAA
This sequence comes from Pseudomonas sp. P4_C3, assembly GCF_056402075.1. Taxonomy (NCBI): domain Bacteria; kingdom Pseudomonadati; phylum Pseudomonadota; class Gammaproteobacteria; order Pseudomonadales; family Pseudomonadaceae; genus Pseudomonas; species Pseudomonas sp. P4_C3. Next base: position 53,535 of record NZ_JBFUIC010000034.1, on the reverse strand, counting down.
GACCCTGCATATCCATGCCTTGATCCTCGTCGAGCGTGACGGCCAGAAGAAAATCATCATTGGCGACAAGGGCGAGCGCATCAAGCGTATCGGCACCGAAGCGCGCAAGGACATGGAGCTGCTGTTCGACTCCAAGATCATGCTCAACCTGTGGGTCAAGGTTAAGGGCGGCTGGTCCGATGACGAGCGTGCGTTGCGTTCGTTGGGTTATGGCGACTTGTAATACGTTTTCCGGATCAACAAAGATCCCCTGTGGGAGCGAGCTTGCTCGCGATAGCGGTCTGTCAGTCAACATTGATGTTGAATATCAGGCCCTCATCGCGAGCAAGCTCGCTCCCACATTGGTTTCAGGTTGTATGTAAAACTGCGCTCCTTCATTGAGACCTGCGATTTCCATGTCCCAACCCCTCGCCCAACCCGCCTACGTCCTCCACTCCCGCGCCTACCGCGAAACCAGCGCGTTGGTGGATTTCCTGACGCCGCAAGGCCGGCTGCGGGCGGTGTTGCGCAGTGCGCGGGGCAAGGCCGGGACCTTGGCGCGGCCATTCGTGCCGCTGGAAGTGGAGTTCCGGGGCAAGGGTGAGCTGAAGAATGTCGGGCGCATGGAAAGTGCCGGCGTTTCCACCTGGCTCAATGGCGAGGCGCTGTTCAGCGGTCTTTACCTCAATGAACTGCTGATTCGTCTGCTGCCCGCCGAAGATCCGCACCCCGCCGTGTTCGATCATTACGCCGCCACTTTGCTCGCCTTGGCCGAGGGCCGCGCGCTAGAGCCGTTGCTGCGTTCCTTCGAGTGGCGCCTGCTCGATGACCTCGGATACGGATTCTCACTGACCACGGATATCCACAGTGATGCCATCGCCCCCGACGGCCTCTATCGTTTGCAAGTGGATGCGGGGCTTGAACGTGTCTACCTGCTGCAACCCGGTCTGTTCAATGGCACTGAACTGCTGGCCATGGCCGAAGCCGACTGGAGCGCACCGGGTGCTTTATCGGCAGCCAAGCGCCTGATGCGCCAAGCGCTGGCCGTTCACTTGGGCGGTCGACCGTTGGTTTCCCGAGAGTTGTTTCGAAAGCCGTAAATTCCCCGTGTATGCTGTGCACCGAACTTTCTCTTCTTCTGGAGCGCTTTCCGTGACCACCAGCACCCGTATTCTTCTTGGCGTGAACATCGACCACGTTGCCACCCTGCGTCAGGCCCGGGGCACCCGTTACCCGGACCCGGTCAAGGCAGCACTGGACGCGGAAGAGGCGGGCGCTGACGGCATCACCGTGCACCTGCGCGAAGACCGTCGGCACATTCAGGAGCGCGACGTTCTGCTGCTCAAGGACGTGCTGCAAACCCGCATGAACTTCGAAATGGGCGTCACCGAAGAAATGATGCAGTTCGCCGAACGCATCCGCCCAGCGCACATTTGCCTGGTGCCGGAAACCCGTCAGGAACTGACCACCGAAGGTGGCCTGGACGTGGCAGGTCAGGAAGCGCGGATCAAGGCGGCGGTCGAGCGCCTGTCGAAGCTCGGCTCCGAGGTGTCGCTGTTCATCGATGCCGATGAGCGCCAGATCGAAGCCTCCCGCCGTGTCGGCGCGCCTGCCATCGAACTGCACACCGGGCGTTATGCCGATGCCGAGACGCCGACTGAAGTCGCCGAAGAACTCAAACGTGTGGCCGATGGCGTGGCCTTCGGCCTGGCCCAGGGCCTGATCGTCAATGCCGGCCATGGCCTGCACTATCACAACGTTGAAGCCGTGGCGGCGATCAAGGGTATCAACGAGCTGAACATCGGCCATGCGCTGGTGGCCCATGCGCTGTTCGTTGGCTTCAAGTCGGCTGTTTCGGAGATGAAGGCGCTGATTCTGGCGGCGGCTGCCAAGGCCTGAAGAACGACACGAAATCCTGTGGGAGCGAGCTTGCTCGCGATGAGGCCCTTTCAGCCACATAAATGGTGGCTGTCAGACCGCTATCGCGAGCAAGCTCGCTCCCACATTGGTATTTGGGCGGCCTTAAAGCGGTGCAGGCTCCTGCGCCGGCTTGGTCTTGTCGATCCCCGGAACAAGCAGTTTGCCCTCGGCGACCTGGTCGCCTTCAAGCTGCGGCTGCGTGACCCAGGTCAGGATGTCGTAGTAGCGACGGATGTTCGCCACGAAATGCACCGGTTCGCCGCCACGGGCGTAGCCGTAACGGGTTTTGCTGTACCACTTCTTTTCCGACAGGCGCGGCAGGATCTTCTTCACATCCAGCCATTTGTCCGGGTTCAGCCCTTCCTTGGCCGCCAGTTTGCGTGCGTCATCCAGGTGGCCGCTGCCGATGTTGTAGGCCGCCAGAGCAAACCAGGTACGGTCCGGTTCCTGAATCGAACCGTCGAGCTGGTCTTTCATGTAGGCCAGGTACTTGGCGCCGCCCATGATGCTCTGCCTGGGGTCCAGGCGGTTGGACACGCCCATGGCCTGCGCGGTGTTCTGGGTCAGCATCATCAGGCCGCGCACGCCGGTCTTGGACGTGACGGCCGGTTGCCACAACGACTCCTGGTATCCGATGGCCGCCAGCAGGCGCCAGTCGACTTTCTCTTTCTTGGCGTACGACTTGAAGTGCTGTTCGTACTTGGGCAGGCGTTGCTGCAAGTGTTGGGCAAACGTGGTGGCGCCCATGTAGCCGAGGACGTCGACATGCCCGTAGTAACGATCCTTGAGGCGTTGCAGGGTGCCGTTTTTCTTGACCTCGTCGAGGTACTCGTTGATTTCGTTGAGCAGGCTGTTGTCGTCGCCCGGCGCGACGGCCCAGCTCTGGTTGCTGGCGTCACCAAGGTCGAAGGCGACACGGATGTTGGTGAAGTACACCTGGTTCATCGCTACTTCGTTGGAGTCGACCAGGGTCAGGTCGATCTGTCCTTCGTCCACCATGCGCAGGAGATCGACGACCTCGACTGCGTCAGACTCTTCGTATTCGATGCCGGGAAATTTCTGTTTCAGCTGTGCCAGTTGTTCGGCATGGGTGCTGCCCTTGAGCACCATGATCTTCTTGCCCACCAGATCCTTTGCGTCGGTCGGCCGTGACTGGCCGTTGCGGTAGATGATCTGCGGGGTGACTTCCAGATAGGAGTGCGAGAAGCGCACCTGCTTCTTGCGCTCTTCGCTGCTGACCAGGCCGGCAGCCGCCAGTACCGGTCCATTGGGCTTGCCGACCTGGTTGAACAGGTCATCGAGGTTGTCGGCGGTCTCGATCTTGAGCTCGACCCCCAGATCGTCGGCGAAGCGCTTCACCAGCTCGTATTCGAAGCCGGTTTCACCGTTGCGATCCTGAAAGTAGGTGGCGGGGCTGTTTCGGGTAACCACCCGCAGCACACCATCCTCCTTTACGCGCTCGAGCGTGTTGGGTTTATCAACACAGCCACCGAGCATCAGGAAGAGTCCGGTTGCGATCAGCCATTTGGCGTACCGCGGACGCAAAGCCGTTGGGAAAAACATCTGCGCAGTATACGCAAAGGACCACGGGCGCCATATCTCGACAGTGAGGGGGTTGTCTGCTAGAGATCACAAAAACGGCTGAAACCCCCAAGAAATGGGCCTTGCCTGCATTTTTTCGCAGTAAAAATAAGCTGTTGTCACACACCCGGTTAACCTGACTTTAGAGGCAGAAACACAGATCGAGACCCGAGTGCAACCGTGCGTAGCGTTTCGGGTGCTGTCGCGGGCTGTTTAGGCTAGAATGCACGGCCTCAAAGCACACCCCTTCCCGAGGCTGTCCCGAAGATGTTGATCCTGCGCGGCGCTCCTGCCCTTTCTGCCTTTCGCCACAGCAAACTCCTTGAGCAACTGAGCCAGAAGGTTCCGGCTGTCAGTGGCCTGTATGCTGAATTCGCTCACTTCGCCGAAGTTACCGGCGTCCTGACCGGCGACGAACAGCAGGTGCTTGCGCGCCTTCTGAAGTACGGTCCAAGCGTTCCGGTACAAGAACCGACCGGTCGTCTGTTTCTGGTGCTGCCGCGTTTTGGCACCATCTCGCCATGGTCGAGCAAGGCCAGCGACATCGCTCGCAACTGTGGCCTGGCGAAAATCCAGCGCCTGGAGCGCGGCATCGCGTTCTATGTGGCCGGCCAGTTCAGCGACGCTGAAGCTCGGTTGATCGCCGACGGTCTGCACGACCGCATGACCCAGATCGTCCTGGGCAACCTCGAACAGGCCGCCGGTCTGTTCAGCCACGCCGAACCGAAACCCCTGACCGCCATCGACGTGCTGGGTGGCGGCCGCGCCGCGCTGGAAAAAGCCAACACCGAGCTGGGCCTGGCCCTGGCCGAAGACGAGATCGACTATCTGGTCAATGCCTTCGTCGGCTTGAAGCGCAACCCGCACGACATCGAACTGATGATGTTCGCCCAGGCGAACTCCGAGCACTGCCGTCACAAGATCTTCAACGCCAGTTGGGACATCGACGGCCAGAGCCAGGAAAAAAGCCTGTTCGGCATGATCAAGAACACCTACGTGATGCACAGCGAAGGTGTCCTGTCTGCTTATAAGGACAACGCTTCGGTGATCGTCGGCTCCGTGGCCGGTCGTTTCTTCCCGGACCCTGAGACCCGCCAGTACGGCGCGGTGCAGGAGCCGGTGCACATCCTGATGAAGGTTGAAACCCACAACCACCCGACCGCGATTGCCCCGTTCCCGGGCGCATCCACCGGTTCCGGCGGCGAGATCCGCGACGAAGGCGCGACCGGCCGTGGCGCCAAGCCAAAGGCTGGCCTGACCGGTTTCACCGTGTCCAACCTGCAGATCCCGGGCTTCGAACAGCCGTGGGAAGTGCCGTACGGCAAGCCTGAGCGCATCGTTACCGCGCTGGACATCATGATCGAAGGCCCGCTGGGCGGCGCTGCGTTCAACAACGAATTCGGTCGTCCGGCCCTGACCGGCTACTTCCGTACCTTCGAACAGTCGATCACCACCCCGCACGGTGACGAAGTTCGTGGTTACCACAAGCCGATCATGCTGGCTGGCGGTATGGGCAACATCCGTGAAGAACACGTCAAGAAAGGCGAGATCCTGGTCGGCTCCAAGCTGATCGTGCTCGGCGGCCCGGCGATGCTGATCGGCCTGGGCGGCGGCGCGGCTTCCTCCATGGCCACCGGCACCAGCTCGGCAGACCTGGACTTCGCTTCGGTACAGCGCGAAAACCCTGAGATGGAACGTCGCTGCCAGGAAGTCATCGACCGTTGCTGGCAACTGGGCGACAAGAACCCGATCAGCTTCATCCACGACGTGGGTGCGGGCGGTCTGTCCAACGCCTTCCCGGAGCTGGTCAACGACGGCGACCGTGGTGGCCGTTTCGAACTGCGCAACATTCCAAACGACGAGCCGGGCATGGCCCCGCACGAAATCTGGTCCAACGAATCCCAGGAACGTTACGTCCTGGCCGTCGGCCCGGCGGATTTCGAACGCTTCAAGGCGATCTGCGAACGTGAGCGTTGCCCGTTTGCCGTAGTCGGCGAAGCCACTGCCGAACCGCAGCTGACCGTCACCGACAGCCACTTCGGCAACAGCCCGGTGGACATGCCGCTGGAAGTGTTGCTGGGCAAAGCCCCGCGCATGCACCGTTCGGTGGTTCGTGAAAACGAACTGGGCGATGATTTCGATCCGTCGACCCTCGACATCGCCAACTGCGTCGAGCGCGTCCTGCATCACCCGGCCGTGGCGAGCAAGAGCTTCCTGATCACCATCGGCGACCGCACCATCACCGGCCTCGTGGCCCGTGACCAGATGGTCGGCCCGTGGCAGGTGCCGGTGGCCGACGTTGCCGTCACCGCCACCAGCTTCGACGTCTACACCGGTGAAGCCATGGCCATGGGCGAGCGTACTCCGCTGGCACTGCTGGACGCTCCGGCGTCGGGCCGCATGGCCATCGGCGAAACCCTGACCAACATCGCCGCTTCGCGCATCGGCAAGATCTCCGACATCAAGTTGTCGGCGAACTGGATGTCCGCTGCCGGTCACCCGGGTGAAGATGCACGCCTGTACGACACCGTGAAAGCGGTCGGCATGGAGCTGTGCCCTGAGCTGGGCATCACCATTCCGGTGGGCAAGGACTCGATGTCCATGGCCACGCGCTGGAACGATGAAGGCGTGGACAAGTCCGTGACTTCGCCGATGTCCCTGATCGTGACCGGTTTCGCGCCAGTGACTGACATCCGTCAGACCCTGACCCCGCAACTGCGCATGGACAAGGGCACCACCGACCTGATCCTGATCGACCTGGGCCGCGGCCAGAACCGCATGGGCGCCTCGATCCTCGCGCAGGTTCACGGCAAGCTCGGCAAGCAGGCTCCGGACGTCGATGACGCCGAAGACCTGAAAGCCTTCTTCGCCGTGATCCAGGGCCTCAACGCCGACGGCCACCTGCTCGCTTACCACGACCGTTCCGACGGTGGTCTGTTGACCAGCGTTGTCGAGATGGCGTTCGCCGGTCACTGCGGCCTGAGCCTGAACCTCGACGGTCTGGCGGAAACCTCCGCCGACATCGCCGCGATCCTGTTCAACGAAGAACTGGGCGCCGTGATCCAGGTTCGTCAGGACGCTACCCCGGACATCCTTGCGCAGTTCAGCGCTGCCGGCCTGGGTGACTGCGTGTCGGTGGTCGGTCAGCCGATGAACAACGGCGAGATCAGCATCACCTTCAACGGCGAAACCGTATTCGAAGGCCAGCGTCGTCTGCTACAGCGTCAGTGGGCCGAGACCAGCTACCAGATCCAGCGTCTGCGTGACAACGCCGACTGCGCCGAGCAAGAGTTCGACGTGCTGCTGGAAGAAGACAACCCGGGCCTGAGCGTCAAGCTGAGCTACGACATCAACCAGGACATCGCCGCGCCTTACATCAAGAAAGGCATTCGCCCACAGGTTGCCGTACTGCGTGAGCAGGGCGTCAACGGTCAGGTGGAAATGGCGGCTGCGTTCGACCGCGCCGGTTTCAACGCGATCGACGTGCACATGAGCGATATTCTGGCCGGCCGTGTCGACCTGAACGAGTTCAAGGGCATGGTCGCTTGCGGTGGCTTCTCGTACGGCGACGTACTGGGTGCCGGTGAAGGCTGGGCGAAATCCGCGCTGTTCAACAGCCGTGCCCGCGATGCGTTCCAGGGCTTCTTCGAACGCAACGACAGCTTCACCCTCGGCGTGTGCAACGGTTGCCAGATGATGTCCAACCTGCACGAGCTGATCCCGGGCAGCGAGTTCTGGCCGCACTTTGTGCGCAACCGTTCCGAGCAGTTCGAAGCCCGTGTTGCCATGGTGCAGATCCAGGAATCGAACTCGATCTTCCTGCAAGGCATGGCCGGTTCGCGCATGCCGATCGCCATCGCCCACGGCGAAGGTCATGCCGAGTTCGCCAGCGAAGAAGCACTGCTGGAAGCCGATCTGTCCGGTTGTGTGGCGATGCGTTTCGTCGACAACCACGGCAAGGTCACCGAAAGCTACCCGGCCAACCCGAACGGCTCGCCGCGCGGGATCACCGGTTTGACCAGCCGCGACGGTCGCGTAACGATCATGATGCCGCACCCGGAGCGTGTGTTCCGCGCCGTGCAGAACTCGTGGCGTTCGGATGACTGGAACGAAGATGCACCGCTGATGCGTATGTTCCGTAATGCTCGCGTGTGGGTTAACTGATAGCCGTGTACAAGCTCAGCTTTTTTGTTCCAGCCAGTCACGTCGAAGACGCGAAGAGTGCCGTATTCGCCGCCGGTGGCGGACGGATCGGTGCTTACGATCACTGCGCATGGCAGGTGTTGGGCCTGGGTCAGTTTCGCCCACTGGACGGCAGTCAGCCGTTCATTGGCGAGGCAGGGCAGGTCGAACAGGTCGAGGAATGGAAAGTCGAGCTGGTGGTGGCGGATGAGTTGATTCGCTCGGTGGTGGCGGCTTTGAAACAGAGTCATCCCTACGAGACGCCGGCTTATGAAGTGTGGCGGTTGGAGGATTTCTGATCTTCCTGGCTGCTGAAATGAGAAACCCGCTGAAAGAGATTTCAGCGGGTTTTTTGTTGGACGTGATAATAGGTGACTGGCGCCGATTACGGCGCTGGCGTCAGGGGAACGTCTGCCTTGAGTGCTTCGATCAGCATGTTTTGGTACTCGAAGTGTCGTGTCGACATGTCCCAGCGGTCGATAAAGAACAATCCGTTATCGTCCACCTGAATCGGTGTGGAAACAATTTCACCGCTGCGGGAACGGTGCAACAGGTTGGTCTCGGCAGCCGAGGGGCGTTCGATCAGGAAGTGCCCCGCCTGGCGTAATCTTGACCTGTCGACAGGTGCAAAGGGCGCGGGAACTCGTTGCCGGGCGTTGCTGACTTCCAGTTTGAAGTCACTGCGTATCGCCCTCCAGCCAGGCCCCGTGAGATCGGTTTCCCAGTACCCGAGGTGAATGCCTCTGGACAGTGACGGCGCGCAATCCCTGACATGCAGGCTGACCGTGCCCAGGATTTCGGCCAGTCCCGATGCGCCTTGGTAGTTATTAGTGTGGGCGCTGCCGATGAAGGCAATCCACTTATGGGGGCCGTGTGCCGCCTGGTCGGCCAGGATGACCCGGGAAGCGAAGTAGTTGAACATCTGGTTGCGGGCTTTTTCCGGATCAGGCAAGCCCTTGAGGTGATAGCTGGCGGTACAGTCCAGCGCCCTGATGCGGATGCCATATTTGTTGGCGGCCTGGATGACTTCCGAGTAGTTGTCAGAGCCATTGTAGAACGGCATATGTCCCCGATCCTGGGCTTTCAGGTAGGCCTTGAGGTTGTCGGGAAACCGCTGGGTTTGATGGAATACCTCCAGTTCAGCCTGGTGCAGGTCGGTGAGCAGGTGTTCGACGTAGAGCGTCTTGTAGCCCTGCTGCTTCAACTGCTTCATCTGCTTTATCAGAAATGCCTTGCCCGACTCTGCCGAGTGAGTCTCGCCAATCACCAACCCCGGCAGGCGGCTTTCGCTGATTTGTTTCAGGAACGACTCGGGCGTGGTGCTGGTGCTGATCGTTGGCAACGTTGGCCTGGCAGGCGGAACATAGTCGGCAAAGAAGCTCTTGGCATTGGTATTCAAGTTTCTGCGTAGCTTGATGAATTCAGAGAACGCTTCAGCTCGCGTTGGCTGGGACKGTGCGTAGCGAGAGTCCAGGCCGCGCGGTTGGTCGCTCATGCGGGCGATCTCATCTCTTAGCGACGGTGCAATATCGAAGTCGTTGAAATGGCCAGTGCTGACGACGGATGTAGAGGCAGCTGCCGAGATGGGTTCGGGTGTCTTGTACGGTGTTTGCAGGGTCATGTGGTAGTCACCTTTGGCGAGTGCATCACCTGGTATCTTGCCGGGGGTGTCTGACCAGATGCCCACCGGTTGATTCAAGCCGACGTCTTCGATGCGCAGCGCAACCGCATTGGTCAAGTCAGCCAGGCCAGGTGTCCCGTTGTATGTGGTCATGCGCGAGCGATCGACCAGGGCGATCCAGCGTTCGTGCGGTGCATCGGCCATGTCGGCTTCAATGACTTTGTGCGAGTAGTAGTTTCTCAGGCTGTTGGGCTGGGGCGTGGTCGGCGAGCTATCGCCCATGAGCAGGACATCGTCCAGTCGATAGGAGGTCGAGGCGTCCAGCGCCTTGATTTGCACGCCTTTTTCCCTGGCCTTGCGTACGAGGGCCAAGTAAGAGTACTCGGCGTCTTCTGCGATGCCGAAGGACCGGTCTATGGCCTTCAAATGTTCTTTGATGTGCCGCCATGATTTCCCTTGGTTGGACTTTTCAAGCTTGAACTTGAAAACATCCCCTGGCAGGAACTCCACATACAGGCGCTTGAAACCTTGCTCGACCAGGGCATTCATGTTGGTAATCAGTGCCTGCTTGCTGGCGATGGAGCCTGGCACGGCACCGATGACCAGGTTCCTGTTGCCGGCAAAGGCATCGTTGACGATCAGTCGGGCCAGCGGGGTACTGGCCTCTACGGCAGGCACGGTGGCGCGAGCGGGCAGCGTGTCGAGGTAGAGGAAGAAGTTGTCCGCGTCCTTGGTCAGGCGTTCGACCTGTTGCAGGTAAACCGTGCGTAACGAACGCAGTTCATTGGCGGCACTGCCCAGCACGGTGTCGACTAGACCTTGGTCAATATCGGCTGCCTGGCTGATCATGAGCGCCCGCATCTGCGGGTTCATGACCGGCTCAAGCCTGCTCCAGTACTTCTGTTGCATCCCATAGTCTTTTGACGGCCCGGGGGTTTCAGGCACTGCTTGGTATTTCGGCGCGCCGCCGGAAACCCCGGTGCGGGTCCAGATGCCCTCGGCGTTCGGTGCGGCCAGGCGCGTGGTCGAGACCCATTTGCCGCTGACCGGGTCGTGGCGATACAGCAAGTAGCGGCCGATCACATCCGGGGTCTTCGGCGCCCAGAGCACCTCGCCGTTGAACAACACCGGTTGCATGCCTGCAGGTGCCAAGGGGGCGGTTTCCAGCTGGCTGATCAGCTTCATCGCCCGGCCTTGCTCGGTGCTGGCAACTGCCAGGCGTGATGATTTGCCGATGGGTTTGAACAAGCGCAGGGCCGGACGCAGGTCGGTGAAGAGGGCGCCGGCGCTGTTGAACAGATACCCGGCGAAGTGCTCAAGGGCGGCCGAGGTTTCGCCCTGGTTGTACGCGTGCAGGGCGAGCATGCCGTCCTTGAAAGCCAGAAGCAGGCCAACACTCAGGCTCAGAACCGGGAAAGGCGCAGTGGCGATGGCGGCCACGAACTCCACRCACGTCCAGAGCATGCTGGTGATCATCTGAGTGCGGTTAGTGGTGGTGGCGGTCACTTCGTCGATCTTGCGTTGCAGCTTCATGTTGTACAGCAAACGGCGCAGGTCAAGCACCGGAGGCAGTGCCCGGGTCGAGTCGTAACGTGGGGGGCTGGGGGTGGTTTTATCCAGGTCCTCAGGCAGCCCTTGTTTGGCCGCCTCCAGAAATGCCTGGATCCGGCCCCGGGATTGAACATCGACACGCAGGGTGAGGTAGCGGATGAAGTCGGGGAGTTTTTTCAGCAGGTAATTGAACTGCCTGGCTTCGCGAAAGGCGATGCCGTCGGGGGCATGGGGCGTATAGAGCAGCACCGGGTTGTCAGCGTGGCTGAACAGGTAGGTGTCGATGACCCATTCGCCGTCGACCAGCAGGCGATGGATGGCGTAGTTGCCGCGAGTCTCCAGCGACGTGTCGCCCATACTGGCGATGCAGCGCTCAAGCCATTGCAGGTCAACTCCGGCGATGTGTCCTTGCAGGCGACACTCCAATGCGGCACTGAGCATCTGTCGTTGAGTAATGGCCAGCACCGCATTGCGCCTGAAAGTAAACGCCGGGCTGCCCGGGTCCAGCAACTCGGCCTTGACCTTGTCGACGTAGCGCTGGCCAATCCAGGCGCCGGTGACCGAGCGCGCGACGGCTTCTGGATTGGCGTTCAGGGTGCTCAGGTCAACGCCTTGCGGGCCCCTGTACCTTGCCGAGCGGGAGAATTTTTCGTCGAGAAAACCGACGCCATCGGCGTAGCCATCACGGTAGAGCTGGGTATACGTCATGGGCGCCGGTGTCCGGGTGCCGAGTGCGGAGGGTGAATAGGCCCATACGGTGTCCGGGTCGACATCGTTCTGACGGCGACCCAGCAGTTGGTTCAAGCGCTCCCTGGCCTTTTCATGCAGGTAGGCATCGAAGCTTTGGAAGCGGGCTTCGGACTGTGGAGGGTCGTTGTAGGTCTGCAAGCTGCCTTCTGCATCCCCGGCCAGGGTCGAGAGCCTTCGCCTGACATCAATGGTGGCTGAGCGATACCAACTCGGCGTATTGAATTCGTAGTTATCGATACGTGTGGCGAGTACATGATCAGCCATCGATTTCAGGCTCTGGCGATAGTTGCCAGCGTTGAACGTGATCTTGTTGTAATCCTGGGCGTGAAACTTCAGGCTCAGACCGCTCAAGAGGTGCTTCATCGAGTTGCGAAGGCGCAGTGGTACCTGGCGGATCAAGTAGTCGGTCATGGTGCCGGGTGGGGCCTTGAGGCCGTTGTCCAGGGTCCAGCCGAGGATGTGCTGCTGGCACGCAAGCTCGCTGTCGAATGCCTGGAACTGGTGCTCTTGTGGTGCCTCGGGGGTGCAGAGCAGCACGCGGTTGACCGTCCCCTTGGCATCGGTCTGGCGCATCATCCAGAGGTCCTGAAGTTGCGCACCGTGCAGCGACAGGACGCTGGCGCCCAGGGTGGCCGCGCTCAGTCGCGCATCGGTACCCTGGCGCAGGCGCTGGATCGCCTGGTAGTCGTCTTCGCGAATGTGGCCTTGCAGGAAGGCGGTGTAGGCCAGGGCGTTGATCCGCTGGTCGAGCATCTGCTCGATGGCGCTGCTGAACTCGGGCCGGGCGTGCAGTTCTCGTTGCACCTGTGCAAAGTCGAACCGAGGTTGCAGGGTCATCAACTGTTGCACGATCCACGCTGGGGTCAGGTCTTGGTACGCATCGGGCAAGGGCGCTCCGTTATACGTAAAGGTGGTCTTCGTCAGAAAGTCGCAGCCAGGCAGTTCGTCGCCGGTATGCAGGCCCCGCAAGGCCAGGTCGATCAGGTTGCGATTGTGTTCATAGTGGCCGACGCTGGGCACAAGCCGTTGGGTTTTGACCTGTAGGTGCTCCGGGTTCAGGTCGTGAATCTCCAGGTCATCGCTCAACCGCTCCAGCCATTGAAAACGGGCCAGGGCTTGGGGGTTCGCGGCGGGGCCCAACAGATCGAGCAGGTGTTGGCGTGCCCGGTTGTAACTGGCCAGATGTTCAGCCAGCGTGGCCCGGTGTGCCTCGCTGGCGCTGCGATACCAATCGGGTGCGCTGTAGCGCAGCAACCGTTCGAGCAGGCGTTGGGCGCGCAGTTCCAGACGGGCACCGAGGTCGGGCAGGGCGCTGCGGATCGCGCGGTCGAGGGCCGCGATCAATTGGGCAGGGTCGTGCTGCGGGTTGTCCACCAGGCTCAGGGCCCGGTCGATATCCTGGGTGCGCTTGGCGATCAGTGCACCGACGGTGTGTTCGAACAACGGCTGGTCGTCGATGGGTGATAGTTCCAGGGGCCAGATTCCGGCGGGGCTCAAGGCGTGGTAGCGCGTGGGCAACCTGTCGATGAACTCACTGCGCCCGCTGGCGTGCTCCATGTTTTGCCGCAAGTGGGTGTTGAGTTCGGCCAGGGTGTTGAACGATTCGATCCCTCGCGCAGGTGTGAACAGCAAGACTTGGCCGACGTCCTGCGCGCTCATCAGGTCGTTGACCACAACGCTGTTTTTTTCTGTGGCGACAAAGGCACCGGCCAGCTCGACCTGTTGCGCCTGGTAACTGAACTGCAAGGCGTACAGGCCTGGACGCAAGCTTGGGGGCAGCGCCACGCTTTCGAGCATCGTGCCTTCTTGTGGGTGCAGCAGGCGATCCTGGACGCCGAGCCTGGCCTCATGCTCCAGGGCGGTGAACCCGGCTTCGAAGGTCATGTAGGATTTGAGTGACCTGCCATCGATCTGCCCACGCAGGTCCATGTCCATCAGATGCGTGTTCAAGGTGCTCTTGAGAGTGGTGAGCAGAGTCTGGCCTTCCGAGGTTTTCAGGTCGTTGTTGGCTAATCCTTGATAGTTGGTTTTTGCCTTGCTCAGGAACTGTTCCCGGTAGCGCTTGAGGATGCCGTCCAGGCGTTCCAGGTAGCGTTGTTCGGCTGTGGGTTTATGGTCGGGCAGCAGTGGGGTTTGGGCGTTGAGCAGGTGATGGCCGATTTGGTTGAGGTAGCCTTTGATTTCCTCAAAAGACGGTGGGGGGGTGGGTGTGCTCATGGAAACGGTCTCAGTCGGTAGAAAGAGCCGGCAGCATGGCGAGGAAGAGGGAGGAGGTGGTGGTACATATGTATGCCACGATTTGGCGGGAGTATCGCGATACATGCTGGGAGCCTGCTCGCGATAACGGCCTGTCAATCACAGACTCGGGGTTGGTTTGAAGTGGTATTAGAGGTGGGGATTTTGAAGGCAAGGATCGCAGCCTGCGGCAGCTCCTACGGGATTGGTATCAACTCCGTAGGAGCTGCCGCAGGCTGCGATCTTTTTAATTTATTTTTTTCGGGCGACCAACGGTCGTGGGGGATTACGGGCGGATTTCGATCATCGTGCCGTCGGGCACCAGGTTCCAGACTTCGCGCATGTCCATGTTGCGCATGGCGATGCAGCCGTCAGTCCAGTCCAGGGTGTGGAACAGGTCTTCCGGGGTGTCTTCGCTGTCCGGGGTGCCGTGGATCATGATCATGCCGCCGGGCTCGACGCCTTCACGACGGGCGCGGGCCGAGTCGCTGATGTTCGGGTAGGAAACGTGCATCGCCAGGTTGAAGCGGTCGCTGACCTTGCGCCAGTCGACCCAGTAGAAACCTTCCGGGGTGCGCTTGTCGCCTTCCATCAGCTTGGGCCCCTTGGGACGCTTGCCCAGGGAAATGCGATAGGTCTTGAGCGGCTTGCCGTCATTGATCAATTGCAATTGATGGGAAGACTTGAGAATCAGGATCTTCTCGATGACCTTGCCGTCCAGGGTTTCCACGGCAGAAGCCTGGGACACCGTGACAAACGACAAACAGAACAGGGCAAGCAACCAGCGCATTGAAACGATTCCCCAGGAGGTGTCGCGACTATTTATGTATAGAAGTTTTTGCAGGAGCTGCCGCAGGCTCGTGCCGCGTTCGGGCGATCTTTCGGCGCCTTTGTGTGATGCCGAGATGACATCAGATAATGGCAGGCTGAGCAAGTGGCGGGATCGATTCAGACCGAACGGGATAGACCTCGGTCCGCCGGTCAGCGAAGAAGCATTCTAAGGTACGACCCACCGTGCGGAAAGCCAGCTCATCCCATGGAATGTCCGCTTCGTCGAATAGTTGCACTTCCAGGCTCTCGGGGCCGGCAGAGAAGTCCAGGTCCGCCAGTTCGGCCCGGAAGAACACATGCACCTGGCTGATGTGTGGCACGTCGATCAGGGTATAGATGCTCAGGTTGCGCACCCGGGCGCAGGCTTCCTCGGCGGTTTCGCGAATGGCTGCCTGCTCGATGGTTTCGCCGTTCTCCATGAAACCGGCGGGCAGGGTCCAGTAGCCGCGACGTGGCTCGATGGCCCGTCGGCACAGCAACACCCGGGTGCCCCAAGTCGCCACGCAGCCGGCGACGATGTTGGGGTTCTGGTAGTGAATGGCCTGACAGCTGTCGCAGACAAAACGCAGGCGCGAATCGCCTTCGGGAATGCGCTGGGTCACCGGGTTACCGCACTGGCTGCAAAATTTCATGCTGGGGTTCCTGAATGCTGCGCCTATCTTGGCGTGCGGCAGTGTCTGTCGGCAAGTTGTCGTTTCGCGACATGGGGCTGCTGCGGGGGTTGGGCGACCGCAGCGATTGGTGCATGATGCCGGGTAGGGCACAGATCGAGAACACTCATGCTGGACGAGCTACTGCATCGGGTTAGTAACCACACACCACGCACACTGGAGACCGACCGTCGTTTTCCCGAGGCCGCGGTGCTGGTGCCCATCACCCGCAGTGACGAGCCTGAGCTGGTGTTGACCCTGCGTGCCAGCGGCCTGTCGACCCATGGCGGCGAAGTTGCCTTTCCCGGCGGGCGTCGTGACCCTGAAGACCCGGACCTGATTTTCACCGCCCTGCGTGAAGCCGAAGAAGAGATCGGCCTGCCGCCGGGGCTGGTCGAGGTGATCGGCCCGCTCAGCCCGCTGATCAGCCTGCATGGCATCCAGGTCACGCCCTACGTCGGGGTGATCCCGGATTTTGTCGAATACCGGGCCAACGATGCCGAGATTGCCGCGGTGTTCAGCGTGCCCCTGGAGTTCTTCCGCAAAGACCCCCGCGAACATACCCATCGCATCGATTATCAGGGCCACAGCTGGTACGTGCCGAGCTATCGCTATGGTGAATACAAGATCTGGGGGCTGACGGCGATCATGATCGTCGAGTTGATCAACCTGCTGTATGACGCAAAAATCAGCCTGCATCAGCCTCCTAAAAGCTTTATCAATACCTGAAGCCATCGTTCGAATGGCCAAAAAGCCCGCCTGAGCCTTGAGGAAACACAGATGAAATACCGCCTGGGCGACGCCCGCGTCGAAACCCATCCACAGAGCTGGGTCGCACCCAATGCCGTGCTGGTGGGCAAGGTCAAGCTGGAAGAGGGCGCCAACGTCTGGTTCAACGCCGTRYTGCGTGGCGACAACGAGTTGATCCTGATCGGCAAGGACAGCAACGTCCAGGACGGCACCGTGATGCACACCGACATGGGCTACCCGCTGACCATCGGCACTGGCGTGACCATCGGCCATAACGCCATGCTCCACGGCTGCACCGTCGGCGACTACAGCCTGATCGGGATCAACGCGGTGATTCTCAATGGCGCGAAGATCGGCAAGAACTGCATCATCGGCGCCAACTCGCTGATCGGCGAAGGCAAGGAGATCCCCGATGGGTCGCTGGTCATGGGCTCACCGGGAAAGGTGGTGCGCGAACTGACCGAGCCGCAAATCAGGATGCTGGAGGCCAGCGCTGCTCACTACGTGCACAACTCGCAGCGTTATGCCCGCGATCTGGCCGAGCAGGAACAATGACCGCCACCGAACGCCCGGTGGCATCGCCCTGCGTGAGCATTTGTGCGCTGGACGACGATGATATCTGCACCGGTTGCCAACGCACGGTGGAGGAGATTACCCGCTGGAGCCGCATGGACAACGACGAGCGGCGCAAGGTGCTGGGGTTGTGTCATGAGCGGGCCAAGGCCAGTGGGTTGATCTGGATGCTCCCTTCCAAATCCGATAGCTGAATTCGCCCCGGAACAAGCTCGCTCCTACATGGGAATGCGGTCGACTGTGGGGGCGAGCCTGCTCGCGATGGACTCAAGAACACCGCGGGGAACCAGACTCCCCGCGTTATCGTTCACGCCCATCGCGAGCTGGCTCGCTCCTACAGTATCCTGTGCGTCAAATTGCCAGGTATTTCCCGCCCATGTTCTTCCTGATCGCCTACATCAGCAGCGTCGTGCTGATCAACTATGCCTTTTCCACCGCACCGGACCTGGACATCATCTGGTCGGCCTGGGGCGGGCTGGTGTTTGTGTTGCGCGACATGGTGCAAGCCCGTTTCGGGCATGGCACCCTCGTGGCGATGCTGGCGGCACTGGTGTTGTCCTATGTCACCTCTGATCCGTCCATCGCTCTGGCCAGCGCCACGGCCTTCGCGGTTTCCGAGTGCATCGACTGGCTGGTGTTCAGCATCACCAAACGTGCGCTGCATGATCGCCTGTGGATAAGTTCGGCCCTGAGTATTCCCCTCGATACCTTTATCTTTTTCGGCATGATCGATGCCCTGACGCCGGGGGTGATCCTCACCGCCCTGGGTTCGAAGTTCGCCGGGGTCACCGCCGTGTGGCTGATCATGGCCTGGCGCCTGCGCAAACAGGCTGTCGTCAGCTGAAGTTCATGTAAAATGCCGCGCTTTCTCCCCATGGGAAGCGCGCTTCCCTCGATGATCCGCTCCTTGAGGACCTTCAGATGACCCGTATCGGAACTCCATTGTCGCCCACCGCGACCCGCGTATTGATGTGTGGCTGTGGCGAGTTGGGCAAGGAAGTGGTGATCGAGCTGCAACGCCTGGGCGTTGAAGTGATTGCCGTGGACCGCTACGCCAATGCGCCGGCCATGCAGGTGGCGCACCGCAGCCACGTGATCAACATGCTCGATGGTGCTGCCTTGCGCGCCGTGATCGAAGCCGAGAAGCCGCACTTCATCGTGCCGGAAATCGAAGCCATCGCCACCGCTACCCTGGTGGAACTGGAGGCCGAAGGTTTCAACGTGATCCCGACTGCCCGCGCCGCGCAATTGACCATGAACCGCGAAGGCATCCGTCGCCTGGCCGCTGAAGAACTGGACCTGCCAACCTCGCCGTACCATTTCGCCGACACCTTCGAGGACTACAGCAAAGCCGTCGAAGACCTCGGTTTCCCGTGTGTGGTCAAGCCGGTCATGAGTTCCTCGGGCAAGGGCCAGAGCCTGTTGCGCAGCGTCGATGACGTGCAGAAAGCCTGGGACTACGCCCAGGAAGGTGGCCGTGCCGGTAAAGGTCGGGTGATCATCGAAGGCTTCATCGATTTCGACTACGAAATCACCCTGCTGACCGTGCGCCACGTCGGCGGCACCACCTTCTGCGCGCCGGTCGGCCACCGTCAGGAGAAGGGCGACTATCAGGAGTCCTGGCAGCCGCAAGCCATGAGCCCGATTGCCCTGGCTGAATCCGAACGTGTCGCCAAAGCCGTGACCGAAGCCCTGGGTGGCCGTGGTCTGTTCGGTGTCGAGCTGTTCATAAAAGGTGATCAGGTGTGGTTCAGCGAAGTCTCGCCGCGCCCGCACGACACCGGCCTGGTCACCCTGATCTCCCAGGACCTGTCGCAGTTCGCCCTGCACGCTCGGGCCATTCTCGGTCTGCCGATTCCGTTGATCCGTCAGTTCGGGCCTTCGGCCTCGGCGGTGATCCTGGTGGAAGGGCAGTCGACCCAGACCGCTTTCGCCAACCTGGGCGCTGCCCTGAGCGAACCGGATACCGCGCTGCGCCTGTTCGGCAAGCCTGAAGTCAACGGTCAACGCCGCATGGGCGTAGCCCTGGCCCGCGACGAATCGATCGAAACCGCCCGCGCCAAGGCGACCCGTGCTTCGCAGGCGGTTGTCGTAGAACTGTAAAAAACTCTCCGGCGGGCCTATACCTTTTATGGGCTCGCCGCAATTCACTGTAGGAGCGAGCCTGCTCGCGAAAGCGAATTCATAGTCGACATTGATGTTGACAGGCTTTGCGCTATCGCGAGCAGGCTCGCTCCTACAGGGGTTGTTGATCGACCGGCATCAGATTTACCCGCAAGACCCTTCATTAAAGCTCCAGGCCTGTACCCATGAACTCCCAAAGCATCATCGTCCCGAAAATCTCCACCCTGCCGGTCCACGAACCCCGGGCCCGGGCCGTCGTGCGCTGGCTGGTGCGCAAGAACATCATCGAGGAGGAGCTGACCACTTGCGGCCGCACCGGCAATCGCATGGCCCACGCCATCGCCGACGGTGCCCGCGCAGTGGTCCTGCACCCCGAAGCCCTGCCGTTCGGCGAGCCGATCAATGGCCTGGAGATCATCACCAAGCGCTGCATCTATACGCCAGCCAAGGGTTTCCTTGAAGAAGCGGGCTGCGCCGAGTGCCGCAAGGAAGTCGGTGAAGCCCTGTTCGAAAGCCTGGAAGACTGGATGCCGGGGCGCACCGACAACTTCACCTGCCCCGAATGCGGGCATGAAGACGACATCAACGGCTTCCTGTTCCTGCAGGAATGCGGCTTCTCCAACCTCGGTTTCATCTTCAATAACTGGGCCGAAGCCGGGTTCAAGCAGAGCTTTATCGATGAATTCGCCGATTGGCTCGATCAGCCGGTCAGCTGGGTGAAAGTCGAACTCTAAACGCCGTATGCCGATCAAAAGATCGCAGCCTGCGGCAGCTCCTACAGGGGCGATATGTTCCGTATATCTATAAGGTCGATAATAGATAGAGTTTTACATTGAACCCGAGGGGGTGTCTGACTATAATGGCGCGCTTCCATTTTCCCGCTCGGGAGCCCCCGCGATGCTGCGTATCAGCCAAGAAGCTCTGACATTCGACGACATTCTCCTAGTGCCCGGTTATTCCGAGGTGCTTCCTAACGAAGTCAGTCTCAAGACCCGCCTTACCCGTGGCATCGAGCTGAATATTCCACTGGTTTCCGCTGCCATGGACACCGTCACTGAAGCCCGTCTGGCAATCGCCATGGCTCAGGAAGGTGGTATCGGTATCATCCACAAGAACATGACCATCGAGCAGCAAGCGGCCGAAGTCCGCAAGGTCAAGCGTTACGAAGCCGGTGTGGTCAAGGACCCGATCACCATCGTCGCCGACGCCACCGTGCGCGAGTTGTTCGAACTGACCCGCATGCACAACATCTCCGGCGTTCCGGTGCTGCACAATGGCGACCTGGTCGGCATTGTCACCTCCCGTGACGTGCGTTTCGAGAACCGTCTGGAAGCCACTGTCCGTGAAGTGATGACGCCTAAAGAGCGTCTGGTCACGGTCAAGGAAGGCGCCGACAAGAACGATGTGCGTGAACTGCTGCACAAGCACCGCATCGAGCGCGTGCTGATCGTCGACGACAAGTTCGCCCTCAAGGGCATGATGACCGTCAACGACATCGAAAAAGCCAAGGCTTACCCGCTGGCCAGCAAGGACGATCAAGGTCGTCTGCGTGTTGGCGCAGCAGTCGGCACCGGTAAAGACACCGGTGACCGCGTTGCCGCGCTGGTCGCTGCTGGCGTTGACGTGGTGGTAGTCGACACCGCTCACGGTCACTCCAAGGGCGTGATCGACCGCGTTCGCTGGGTCAAGCAGAATTTCCCTGAAGTGCAGGTCATCGGCGGCAACATCGCCACCGGCGCTGCCGCCAAGGCCCTGGCCGAAGCTGGCGCTGACGCAGTCAAGGTCGGTATCGGCCCTGGCTCGATCTGCACCACCCGTATCGTCGCCGGTGTCGGCGTGCCGCAAATCAGTGCCATCGCCAACGTTGCTGCTGCCCTTGAAGGCACTGGCGTACCGTTGATCGCCGACGGCGGCATCCGTTTCTCCGGTGACCTGTCCAAGGCCATCGTAGCCGGTGCTTCCTGCGTGATGATGGGCTCGATGTTCGCCGGTACCGAAGAAGCGCCGGGCGAGATCGAACTGTTCCAGGGTCGCTCGTACAAGGCTTACCGCGGCATGGGTTCGCTGGGCGCCATGTCCCAGGCCCAGGGTTCCTCCGACCGCTACTTCCAGGACTCCTCGGCAGGCGCCGAGAAGCTGGTTCCGGAAGGTATCGAAGGGCGTGTTCCGTACAAGGGCACCCTGAGCGCCATCATCCATCAGCTGATGGGCGGCCTGCGTTCATCGATGGGCTACACCGGTAGCGCCGACATCGAAGAGATGCGCACCAAGCCTGAGTTCGTGCGGATCACCGGCGCCGGCATGGCCGAATCCCACGTTCACGACGTGCAGATCACCAAGGAAGCGCCAAACTACCGCGTAGGTTGAGCCTTCAAGCAACAAGCTAAGCAACCGGGGCTGTTTTATTCAGCCCCGAGTTGTTTCTGAATCACGACTGTTTCTGAATGACTTAGACGAGACTGAATCATGGCCCTCGATATTCACGCTCACCGCATCCTGATCCTCGACTTCGGTTCCCAGTACACCCAACTGATCGCCCGCCGCGTGCGTGAAATCGGCGTGTACTGCGAACTGCACCCGTTCGACATGGACGAAGATGCGATCCGCGAATTCGCTCCTAAAGGCGTCATCCTCGCCGGCGGCCCAGAGTCGGTTCACGAAGCCAACAGCCCGCGCTGCCCGCAAGCCGTTTTCGATCTGGGCGTGCCGGTCTTCGGTATCTGCTACGGCATGCAGACCATGGCCGAGCAACTGGGTGGCAAGGTTGAAGGTTCCGAGCTGCGTGAGTTCGGTTATGCCCGCGTAGACGTGGTCGGCAAGAGCCGCCTGCTCGATGGCATCGAAGACCACATCGACGCCGACGGCCTGTTCGGCCTCGACGTATGGATGAGCCACGGTGACAAGGTCACCCGCATG
The DNA here is from genome assembly GCF_056402075.1 of Pseudomonas sp. P4_C3. Taxonomy (NCBI): domain Bacteria; kingdom Pseudomonadati; phylum Pseudomonadota; class Gammaproteobacteria; order Pseudomonadales; family Pseudomonadaceae; genus Pseudomonas; species Pseudomonas sp. P4_C3. The sequence goes on along the minus strand of NZ_JBFUIC010000034.1, from coordinate 31,872 downwards.
CCGGAAGACTTCCATATCCTGGCCAGCACCCCGAGCTGCCCGATCGCCGGCATGTTCAGCGACGAGCGTCGCTATTACGGCGTGCAGTTCCACCCGGAAGTGACCCACACCAAGCAGGGCGGTCGCATCCTGTCGCGCTTCATCCTCGACATCTGCGAGTGTGAAGCCCTGTGGACGCCGTCGAAGATCGCTGAAGACGCCATCGCCCAGGTTCGCGCCCAGGTCGGCACTGACAACGTCCTGCTTGGCCTGTCCGGCGGTGTGGACTCGTCCGTGGTTGCCGCGCTGCTGCACAAGGCCATTGGCGACCAGCTGACCTGCGTGTTCGTCGACAACGGCCTGCTGCGCCTGCACGAAGGCGAGCAAGTGATGGCCATGTTCGCCGAGAACATGGGCGTCAAGGTGATCCGCGCCAACGCTGAAGATCAGTTCCTCGACAACCTGGCCGGCGAAGCCGACCCGGAAAAGAAGCGCAAGATCATCGGTCGCACCTTCATCGACGTATTCGATGCCCAGTCGAACAAACTGGAAAACATCAAGTACCTCGCTCAGGGCACCATCTACCCGGACGTGATCGAGTCGGCTGGCGCGAAAAGCGGCAAGGCCCACGTGATCAAGTCGCACCACAACGTGGGCGGCCTGCCGGAAGAAATGAACCTCAAACTGGTTGAACCGCTGCGCGAGCTGTTCAAGGACGAAGTCCGTCGTCTGGGCCTGGAACTGGGCCTGCCGTACGACATGGTCTACCGTCACCCGTTCCCGGGCCCGGGCCTGGGCGTGCGGATCCTTGGTGAAGTGAAGAAGGAATACGCCGACCTGCTGCGTCGCGCCGACCACATCTTCATCGAAGAACTGCGCAAGGCCGACTGGTACCACAAGGTCAGCCAGGCGTTCGTGGTGTTTCAGCCGGTGAAATCGGTTGGCGTGGTTGGCGATGGCCGTCGTTACGCCTGGGTCGTGGCCCTGCGTGCCGTGGAAACCATCGACTTCATGACCGCGCGTTGGGCGCACCTGCCTTACGAACTGCTGGAAACCGTCAGCGGCCGCATCATCAACGAAATCGAAGGCATCTCCCGCGTCACTTATGACGTGTCGAGCAAGCCGCCGGCGACGATTGAGTGGGAGTGATCGTGATTGAGCTTGTGAACCCAGGCTCAAAACGATAGTGGCAAATGAAGCCCCCGATCGAGAGATCGGGGGCTTTTTGCATTTCAGAGAGCGGGTGCCGGGTTAGGCAGGCGACCTATGAAAACCATGCCGGTTCGTGTGAGCGCACGGGACAGTTCTACGATGTTTGCGTAAGGCACCCGATGGACGGCGGTCCATGACGGACGGACGATCAGATACTCACCGTCAACCGTACGCCCGACCGGCGTTCGGGCAATCTGGCCGTCTCTGCCGCGATGAACCAGCGTCCAGTCGTCATTCGACTTCTCAAAGGTGAACATGCCTTGGCGCAGCAACAGTCGGTTGAGTTCCTCGGACGTTCTTTCGAGCAGCGGCAGTGGCATCTGCAAACTCAGATCGGCGGATAAGGTATCGGAATCTCCGTTGAAGGGGGCATTTTGCGCAAGAGTAACGCGGTTCACTTCGATTCCTCGATCCAGCTCGATCAGCAAGTTGTTTTCAGGCAGCACTTCTTCGATGCGCAGACCGATACCACCGTGGATTTCGCTGATGCCCGGCATGCTCCGAAAGGTATTGGTGTTTTCCTGATCGGTCAGCACAACCCAATTGCCGGTCCCGTTGAGCGATTCGTTTGCCTCCATGATGGTATGGGTGAGATAGCTCTTGATGGCTTGCTCCTGGGTGTCAGGAAGTGCAAGGCCGGGGTAGCGGTAGCTCGCCAGACAATCCGTTGCCTGAACCCGAATCCCGTTGAGTCGGGCAGTCTTGACCACCTCAAGTGGTGTGTACTGCCCGGATGGATCGCTTTTCAGTTGTTGCAGGTACTTTTCGAGGTCATCGGACATCTCTCCGGTCCTGGCGAATTCATTCAAGTCCAGTTGACTGAAGTCGTTGAGCAAACGATGAAAATAGAGCGTTTTAACTCCTTGTCGGGAAAGGGCTGGCATGTTCTCGATGAGAAAACGCATGCTGGCAATGCGATCCTGACTCTCACCGATGACCAGGCCCGGTGCAGCGTTGAACACTTTCTCGATCAGTTCCGGGGCAGTGGTCGATGGCGTGACGACGGGGACGACCGGGCGTGCCGGTAAGGAAGCGAACAATCGGGTGCGGGAAAAGTAGTTGCGGGCGTCCAGTGACAGCTTGATCCGACGGGCATCGATGTATTCTTGATAGGGGGTTAGAAGCATCACACGCCCATTACCCTGCGGGATCATTTTGATATGGATTTCCGGTTTGCCCAGCGCCAGTCTCCTGACGCTGTATAGGTTCGGGGCATCGTACTGTGTGACGGGTTTACGCACGCTGACTGGCGGCGTGTTCTGTACCACCGCTTGCGACGTTCCCCTGAGGGTATTGCCGCCTCCTTTGAGGCCATATCGCTGCATCGTTTCCCACTCGCCTTCGGCATTCAAACGAACAGGAATCGAGCCAGCGAACGTTGATGGACGCTCCGGATCAATGATTGCCCAGTGCCCGGATCCGGTACCATCGCTTTGAAAGCGAACGTAATAGGGCATCTCGTCCAGCATGATGGCGGTCGAGGGTTCCGAGTCGAGTCGATAGATGCCCTGGAATTTTCCAGAACTTGATTCGGGTGTTAACCCTTCCAGCACTTCGTTGGCTTGCCAGTGCTGAGGGATGGTCGACCGCTGAAGTTCAGGCGCTACCTGGGCAAGTTCCTCGACCACCGAGGCAGCACCCTCTGCCTCGCCGGTTACCTCAGGCCATCCCATTGGCTGCATGCCTTTTTTGATCAATGCCTGTTTCAGTTCATCAAGGCTATTTACCGTCATGGTGTCGTAGGACGGCCTGAGCGGGGTATCCAGATTCATCCTGCCTTCAGATGTCATTCTGATCACACTGTCTGCCATTCGATTTTCGGCATCGCGGTAAACCACCAGCAGGCTACTTCTGTAACGCTGGAAGGTGAACATCCCGGGATCCGGCAGCAGCGCTCGCAAGTCCCGTGAACTGCGGTAGGCCCACGGCGTTTGCATTTGTACACGCCAGTCGGCTTTGATTCGCGCTACGACCCCGCCGAAATCACTGAGGCCGTCCACCACTTCAGAAACAGGGGAATCCGGATAGTCGTCATACTCCACCGCTAATCCTGGATCGAGATCGATGGGTTGAGCCTGGCCCGGTATTACATCGTCGACCCGAATACTCAGGGCGTCGGTCTGCTCGCTGATGCCCTGGTAGTCTCTGAAGCTCGTCATATGCTCCTGATTGACCAAGGCAATCCACTTGGCGGGCCCGTTTAATTCTTCATTGGTTTTAATGACCTCGCTGGCAAAAAAGCTCCTTGCCATTCGAGTGTTCGGATCACGCAGAAGAAAGCGTTCATTGATATGGAAGGTCGTCGACATGTCGACGGCTTGAACCCGGATGCGCTGGGCATTGGCCGCTTTCACCAGTTCCATCAGGTTGAATTTACCCTCGGGATCGTTGCCGGCATGGATATCGAGTTTTCTCAGGTAGCTCTCCAGCTCCTCGGGCATTTCGCCGGTTCTTGCAAAGGTATCCAGATCGAGCTGGTTGACGTTGGCCAGCAGTTCCTGCAAGTACAGTGTCTTCACGCCACGCTGTGCCAGGGTGGGCATGTTTTCGATCAGCAATTGTTTGCTGCCGATGCTGCCGCGGCTCTCGCCCACGACGAGTCCCGGTTTTTCGGCAAATGCGCTATCGAACAGCTCGGTCGATGTGTTTAATCGTTCAGACAATACCGGTGGACGAAGCGTTGGGGGATTGAGCTCGTAGTAGGCTTTTGCATCGCTGATGAGATTGCTGCGAGATTCTTCCTGAGCCAACTCGAATTCGCTCTCGGTCGTAAGAGCTTCGTCATCGACAGACATGAAATTACTACGGGCTCCCCCGGCATCAGCATCGATCCCGAGCACGCTGCGCACGTCGATCGAGCCGACAGTCCATACCCTCCTGAACACACAGAGCACGTCGGGTCCGCCGAGTGCCCAGGCTCTCATTTCGGGATCTGTGAGGCCGGGGACATGAATGCCGGGCGTTCGCGCCCACTCTTCGACGACAGGCTCATTTGACGCGCCAGCGAGTGGAGGTACGTCCATGCCTCCTCTTAGTCCTAATCGGGGGAGGATTTCCCATTTGCCTGCGGCATTCAGACGTACAGGGATAGACCCCGAGGAGGCCAGGGGATTGGTCGGGTCGATAATTGCCCAATGGTTGCCTCCATTGAGATTATCGATATAGCGCACGTAGTAAGCGTTGTCGTTGATCTTGATGGCCGATGAAGGGTTGGAGGTCAGTGGGTAAGTGCCTTGTAGCTTGCCCGGTTCACGAATCAGTGTGTCGTCATTCAATGACACATCGATTTTGAAGGAGTCCGGGACCTTCACGGCCGACTCGACATCGACCAGCTGTTGCACCGGTGTGCCGGCTGGTGTTTGCTCGGGGGCTTTGGACGATTGCATTCCCTCCTTCAGCTCCGCCATTTCCTGAGCTTCGGCCGCATCGATCTCGGGGCCGACTTCTTGTAGCGAACCCGGCCCTTTGAGGACGAGCAGATTAAACAGCACATCGATGCCCGAGAGTACTGCACCAAGGACGCCAGCCTTGCGTTCTGCGGCAGTTTTGGCATTGACCGCTTGATCGATGTTCAACCCCATGTTGGCGATGCTGGCGCCCACAACCGGTAGTGCGACCGGCCATCCCACAACCGCCATCGGGCCAAAGACTTTCACACTCGCAGTGAGGTAACCGATCCAGAGCTTCTTGCGCAGATCGCCATTGGAGGTCAGCGAAAGCACGGCTTCGGCGAGCATGGCGTCTTTTGTCGAGTCGCGTAGCCAACTGAACGCGTCACCGCTGATGGCCTGGTTTTTCTGGTTGATCAGGTGATGGTCATATTTACCCCACGTGGCGACCAGTCGATTCATCAGGTCGGTGATGTTTGTGTCGATATCCTGACGATCTGCCAGGGAAAAATGCGCCATGTACGACTCGTGCGCGTCTCCCTTGTCCATCCACAGCAGCACCCAGTGATGCATGTCGATTGCCGTTTCCAGAACCTGGAAGGGATCGTTGTTGCCGGGCAGGTAAACGACCTGCCGACCTTTGGGCGCCACAAAACGCAGAACAGTGGTCGCGACATATCCCGCGACATCCAGGGTTCGAATGCTGTCGGTGCCGTGGTGTTGTGATTGTAAAAATTGCAGGCTGACAGGCCAGGTAATCGGACCTAACGCAGCATTTGTCACGAACTGGAAATCCTCATCGCTCAACTGGCGTTTATCCCGTGCCTGCACGGCATTTAGCAGGAAGTTGCACTTGGCAAGCGTGCGGAAATCGCTGCCGGAATCACTCCAGAATGCCGTCAGGTGCTTGTTGTAGAGCGAACTGAAATCGATGCTCCAGAAGTCTTTCAACACGTCCTTGCCATGCAGGCGTACTTCGTTGGTTTCATTGAAGTTACCCGCGCCCGGGCCGGCGCTATAGAAGCCGGCATACAGGTCGAGCAGATCGGCGTTGTCCTGGTCAGTGGCGCGAAAGCGGTGGATCACCAATTGCGTGAGGGTCATGGATGACGTCGGCGTCGCGTTGACATGCTCCCAGCCGGTGAAGGCTTTCGAGCTGCTTTGGGCTGCGTCGAAGCGATGGAAATACACGTTGTCCGGATCGAGGCCGGTGATGCCGTATTTTTTCAGCAGGTTGCCGGCGACCTCATGCGCCGTGTCTTGCAGGCTGGGACAGGTCTTGATAACGCGAGTGGCGATCGCCTTGAGCGCTGCCTTGTCGGCGGCATTGGGCAGTGGGCGTGTTTCTGTTGGGTTCATGCTCTCTATCCTTGAGTAACGGGCGCCGAGGATGACCCGTTCGTTCAAGGAATGTGCACTACATAGTTATGCCCATTGGTGATTCAGTACCGTGTAGTCTCAGCGCCGCGCCACATCCGAAAAGTAGAACTTATCCAGCGTATGCCGCGATTCGGTGTACTCGAACTGCCTCCCATCCTGCAAAAACGTCTGGTTGCTGACCACGATCACATGGCTCTGGCCGTCGAGGTCCAGGTGTTGCTGGTCGTCCTTGCTGAGGGGCACCGCTTCGATGGTGCGCTGGGCGTAGGCGATTTGCAGTTGCAGGGTCTGCTCGATGAAGGCGTAGATCGATTGTTCGGCGATGTCGCGGGACAGGCCGGGAATCACGTCGCTGACGAAATGGTTGATGTCGAGGATCACCCGTTTGCCGTCGATTCGCCGCACGCGCTTGATCCGCGTGATCAGGCTGCCTTCTTCAGCCTTGATGTGTTCGAGCAGTGGGCCTTCGAGGGGAATCTGGGTGAATTCGACCACCTCGGTGCTGACGTCGTTGCCCAGTCGCGGRTAGGTTTCCTGGAAGCTGACGATACCGCCGAGCTGAAATTCGATCGGGTTGGTCGACAGCACGAAGGTGCCTTTGCCATGGACTTTCTGCGCAAAACCGCGCTCCTGCAATTGCTCGATGGCCTTGCGCACGGTGCCGCGGCTGGCTTGATAGCTGTCCATCAGTTCGGTTTCGGAGGGCAATCGGGCGCCGCGTTCCAGACGTTCGGTCGTGATGCTGGCAAGCAGATCGCTGTAGATCTGGTTGTATTTACTCATGGGGATGGCTCTATGCCGCGCTGTGCTCAAGGTTTCGAACCTTAAGGGCAGGGTAGGGGTTTGTCCATGCGGCTTTGGGTTTCTTTGACTTCGGATGTAGGAAATATCGCTGCCTGTCAGGTTCAGGATAAACAAGATCAAACTCGTCTGTACGAGTTGTTGCAATAACTCGTACAGACGAGTACTTTTCGTTTCGGCGTGCTGCCAATAACAAAAAACTACAGTGGAAGAACAAGCATGAGCCACGACTATCCGAATATCGTCACTGAGCTGCTGCACAACCTCGGTGGCAGCGACAACCTCGAGCAGGCCGCGCATTGCGTCACACGGCTACGCCTGGCCCTCAAGGACCCGAGCCTGGTCAACAGCGCCACGCTGAACCAGATCGATCTGGTCAAAGGCTCGTTCTTTACCGGCGGCCTGTTCCAGGTGGTCATCGGCCCCGGCGAAGTGGAAAAGGTCTACGCCGAGCTGCGCCGGCAAACCGGTCTCGCCGCCTCGACCATCGCCGACGTTAAACAAAAAAGCGCCGACAAGATCCACCCGATGCAGCGATTGGTGCGGGTATTTTCCGACGTGTTCATGCCGATCCTCCCGGCGCTGATCATTGCCGGCCTGCTGATGGGCATCAACAACCTGATCGGCGCCAAGGGCATGTTCATCGAGGGCAAGACCCTGCTCGATGCCTACCCTAAGCTTGACGGGATCTGGAGCCTGATCAACCTGATGGCCAACACCTCGTTCGTGTTTCTCCCGGCGCTGGTGGGCTGGTCGGCGGCCAAACGCTTTGGCGGCAGCGAAATCCTCGGCATTGTGCTCGGCCTGATGCTGGTGCACCCGGATCTGCTCAATGCCTGGAACTACGGCAAAGCAGTGGCGGGGCTGGAGGGGCAAAGCCTGCCGTACTTCGACATCCTCGGTATGTTTCAGATCGAGAAAGTCGGTTATCAGGGACAAATCCTGCCGATCCTGCTGGCGGCCTACGTGATGAGCGTGATTGAAAAGTGGCTGCGGGCGCGGGTGCCTAACGCGGTGCAATTGCTGGTGGTGCCGATCACTACCATCGTCGTCACCGGTGTGCTGGCGCTGGCGGTGATTGGCCCGGTAACCCGTCATCTGGGGATTCTCATCACCGAAGGCGTGGTCACCCTGTTCGACCTGGCGCCCATGGTCGGCGGCGCGATTTTCGGGCTGCTCTACGCACCGCTGGTGATCACCGGCATGCACCACATGTTTCTCGCGGTCGACCTGCAACTGATCTCCACTCAGGGCGGCACATTCATCTGGCCGATGATCGTCATGTCCAACCTCGCCCAGGGCAGCGCGGCACTGGCGGTGTTCTACATGACCCGCAGTGTGCGGGACAAGAGCATGGCCTCGACCTCAGCGATTTCTGCCTACTTCGGCATCACCGAACCGGCCATGTTCGGGGTCAACCTGCGCTACAAGTTTCCGTTCTATGCGGCCCTGATCGGCTCGGCGCTGGGCAGCATTTTCCTGTCGCTGAACAAGGTCCAGGCCTCGGCGATCGGCGTCGGCGGATTGCCCGGTTTCATCTCGATCATTCCGCAGTTCATTCCGATGTTCGTGATCGGGATGGTGATTGCCATGGTCGTGCCGTTTGTTCTGACCTGCGGGTTGAGCATGAAGATTGTCCGGCCCGGGTATCGGGTCGCCTGATAGATCGCATTCGCCCTACGGGGCCGGCACAAATTTAAGAGGAAGTCCCGCCATGCAAGACTGGCAACGTTCGGTGATCTACCAGATCTACCCGAAGAGTTTTCACAGCCACGCCGGCAACCCCACGGGGGATTTGCTCGGCGTCGTGGCCAAGCTCGATTACCTGCACTGGCTGGGTGTCGATTGCCTGTGGATCACGCCGTTCCTGCGTTCGCCCCAGCGCGACAATGGTTATGACATCAGCGATTACTACGCCATCGACCCGAGCTACGGGACCATGGCCGACTGCGAGTTGCTGATCGCCGAGGCCGGTAAGCGCGGGATCAAATTGATGCTCGACATCGTGGTCAATCACACCTCGATCGAACACACCTGGTTCCAGCTGGCCCGCAGCAGCCTCGATAACCCCTACCGCGATTTCTACATCTGGCGCGACCAGCCGAACAACTGGGAATCCAAGTTCGGCGGTTCGGCCTGGGAGTACGAGGCCCAGACCGGTCAGTACTACCTGCACTTGTTCGACCACACGCAGGCCGACCTGAACTGGGACAACCCCCAGGTGCGTGCCGAAGTCTTCAAGATGATGCGTTTCTGGCGCGACAAAGGCGTGGGTGGTTTCCGTCTGGACGTGATCAACCTGATTTCCAAACCAGCGGATTTCCCCGAGGACAACACCGACGGTCGACGTTTCTACACCGACGGCCCGAACGTCCACGACTACTTGCAGCAAATGCACCGTGAAGTGTTCGAAGGCCATGACCTGATCAACGTCGGCGAGATGTCATCCACCAGCCTGGAACACTGCATCCGCTATTCGCGGCCAGAGTCGAAAGAGCTCTCGATGACCTTCAACTTTCATCACTTGAAGGTTGATTACCCGAACCTGCAAAAGTGGATTCGCGCCGATTTCGACTTCCTCGCACTCAAGCGCATCCTCTCCGACTGGCAAACCGGCATGCAGGCCGGCGGCGGCTGGAACGCACTGTTCTGGTGTAACCACGATCAGCCACGGGTGGTCTCGCGTTTTGGTCATGACGGTGAGCATCGGGTGGTGTCGGCGAAGATGCTCGGTACGGCGCTGCATTTCCTGCAGGGCACGCCGTTTGTGTATCAAGGTGAAGAACTGGGCATGACCAATCCGGGGTTCGATCACATCGATCAGTACCGCGATGTCGAAACCCTGAACATTCACCGGCTCAAGCGCGAGGCAGGTAGCAGCGACGCCGACAACATGGCGGCGATCATGCAGAAGTCCCGGGACAACGGTCGCACGCCCATGCACTGGAACGCCGAGCCTAACGCCGGTTTCAGCGCTGCCGAACCATGGATCGGGGTGCCGGCCAACGCGGCGCAGATCAACGTCGCCCACCAACTCGACGACCCGGATTCTGTGTTGCATTACTACCGTCAGCTGATCGCCCTGCGCCGCCGTGAAACGCTGATGTCCGACGGTGTGTATCGGCAGTTATTGCCTGAGCACACGCAAATCTGGGCGTACGTGCGTGAAGGCCATGGCGAGCGTTTGCTGGTGCTGAACAACTTCTACGGCACGCCGTGCGAAGTCGAACTGCCGGATGAGGTGATCAGTGAAGCGATGGCGCAACGGCTGGTGATCAGCAACTACCCGGACTGTCCGCTGCGCAATCAGCAGGTGTTTTTACGGCCGTTTGAGTCATTCGTGCTGCACCTGACTGACCACTAGCCCTTAACCAATAAAAGCACCGTTTCAAAAAACACGCAGAACGCTGCGCGGGGGAGTTTTGCGCGCCGATTTTGCTGCATCACACAATAAGAATAATGAGGTGGTTCTTGAAAACAACAATAAATCGCAGCCTTGTAGCGGCGGGCGTGTGCCTGGCATTACCACTGTCGGCCCAGGCGCTGGAGTTCTCCGGTTACTTGCGTAGCGGCGTCGGGACCTCGGTTAACAGCGGTAAGCAGCAGTGTTTCCAGTTGCAGGGAGCGCAGACCAAATACCGCTTGGGTAACGAATGTGAGCAGTACGCTGAACTTGAACTGCGCCAGGATCTGTACACCCYGGACGATGGTTCGGTGCTCAGCGTCGACGGCATGGCATCGCTGTATAACCAGTACGACAAGGACCTGACGTTCAACGGTGACAACGGCTCGGTGCGCATGCCCCAGATGTACGCGCAATGGTCGAACATGCCCAGCCTCAACGGCGGTTCGCTGTGGGCCGGTCGGCGTTACTACAAACGGAACGATATCCACATTTCCGACTTCTATTACTGGAACCAGAGCGCTACCGGCGGCGGTATCGAAGATGTGCTGATCGGCGATCTGAAGTACAGCTACGCCTTTTCGCGCAAGGACAACCTGTACCAGAAGGATTATGTCACCCGGCAGGATTTCAACGTCGCAGGTTTTCAGACCAACCCCGGCGGTGAGCTGGAGTTTGGCCTCAGTTACATCGAAAAACCTGGCCGCAGCGATGCGCACGCAGGTTGGGCAATCACCGCCCAGCATGTGCAGAAAGACTTCCTCGGCGGTAAGAACAAACTGGCGCTGCAATACGGCAAAGGGCCTGGCACCGGGTTGGGTTACACCGGCGATGTGGGCCTGGACGACAGCAACAAGAGCTACCGGCTGGTGGAATTCTTCGACTGGCAAGTGACACCGCGTTTTGGTGGTCAGGTCGAAGCGGTCTATCAGAAGGATATCCGCCCGGACGGTAACGGCCAGAACTGGATTTCCCTGGGTGTTCGCCCGGCTTACGCAATCACCGACCAATTCAAGTTGGTGACTGAGCTGGGACACGATCAGGTCAAGGCCCCAGGAGGTACGCGCAAGTTGAGTAAATTCTCCTTTGTCCCAACCTGGTCGCCAAAAGGCCCGGGGTTCTGGGAACGTCCCGAGGTGCGTTTGTACTACACCTATGCCAGCTGGAACGAGGCGGCCAAACGGGCGGCCAACGAGCTGGCGGCGGGTTCGGCGTTGTCCGACACCGGTTCCTTCGGCACGGCGCGACACGGTGCGAACGTCGGATTGCAGGTCGAGTATTGGTGGAAATAAACGCATACCCCTGTAGGAGCTGCCGAAGGCTGCGATCTTTTGGCGTCCTTGAGGACACCAAGATCAAAAGATCGTCCGAACGCGGCCCGAACCTTCGGCAGCTCCTACCCGGTACCGCAATATCCCAGCGTCTTTTATAAAGAACAAAACAGCAGGTGACGTCATGGCTACACCCCAACAATTGCAACTGCTGGCACCCTTGTCCGGCGTGCTGATGCCGCTGGACATGGTGCCCGATCAGGTGTTTTCCAGTCGCGTGATCGGCGACGGTCTGTGCATTGATCCGACTTCGCAAACCTTGTGCGCACCGCTGGCCGGGGTGATCAGCAATGTGCAGGTCAGTGGGCATGCCGTCAGCATCACCGACGACAATGGCGTGCAGGTGCTGATGCACATCGGCCTCGATACCGTGAACCTGGCCGGCAAAGGTTTCACCCGGTTGGTGGAGGAAGGTCAGCGGGTAGTAGTGGGGCAGGCGCTGATCGAGTTCGAGGCCGATTACATCGCCTTGAACGCCCGCAGTTTGTTGACCTTGATGCTGGTGGTCAGCGGTGAGCCGTTCACCTGGCTGACACCCGAAACGGGTGTGGTGGAAAGCGGTCAGCCGCTGCTGAGTCTGAATCCATCCGCAGAGGCGGCCGATGAGCCGATGCCGGAGGAGGGCGAAGCGCTGTTCTCCAAACCGGTGACGCTCCCCAATACCAACGGTTTGCATGCTCGACCTGCGGCAGTGTTTGCCCAAGCGGCGAAAGGCTTTTCGGCGAGTATTTGCCTGCATAAACAGCAGAACAGCGCGAACGCCAAATCCTTGGTGGCGATCATGGCTTTGCAGACCGGCCATGGTGACATCCTGCAGGTCAGCGCAGAGGGCGCGGATGCCGAAATGGCGATCAAGACGCTGGCCGAGTTGCTGGCCGCCGGTTGCGGGGAAGTCGTGACGGTGATGGCAGAGGTTGAGACGGTTGCTGCTGAGGCCTCATCGCTGAAGGTGCTGCGCGGCGTCTGTGCATCGCCGGGGTCGGCGTTTGGCCAGGTGGTGCAAATTGCGGAGCAGACCCTCGAGGTGAGTGAGTCCGGCGTCAGCCCTCAGGTTGAGCGCGAACACCTGTCCCGGGCGTTGGCGGCAGCGGTTCTGGCCCTGCAGCAGTTGCGTGACAACGCCACGGGCGACGCTCAGGCAGACATCTTCAAGGCGCATCAGGAACTGCTCGAAGACCCTGGCCTGCTGGATCAGGCACTGGCACTGATCGATGCAGGCAAAAGCGCCGCTTTCGCCTGGCGTGCGGCCACCGAGTCGACGGCAGCCTTGTTCAAAAGCCTGGGCAATGCCTTGCTGGCCGAACGGGCTGCCGACCTGGCCGACGTCGGTCAACGGGTACTGAAGTTGATTCTCGGTGTAGAAGATCGTGCGATGGAGTTGCCGGACGGGGCGATTCTGATTGCCGAGCAACTGACGCCCTCCCAAACGGCTGGTCTGGACACGCGCAAGGTGCTGGGGTTCGCCACGGTCGGCGGTGGAGCTACCAGCCATGTGGCGATTCTCGCGCGGGCCTTCGGCTTGCCGGCGATCTGCGGCTTGCCGGTTCAGGTGCTGGCACTGGCCAACGGCACGCGGGTGTTGCTCGATGCCGACAAGGGCGAGTTGCAGCTGGATCCTGAACTGACCGCCATCGAGCAGTTGCAAACCCATCGTCAGCAGCAAAAGAAACGCCAGCAATACGAGCTGGCCAATGCAGGGCTGGCTGCCTGTACCCGTGATGGGCATCACGTTGAAATCACCGCCAATATCGCTTCGCTAGCCGAAGCCGAACAGGCGATGGCGCTGGGTGGCGAGGGCGTCGGTCTGTTGCGTTCGGAGTTTCTTTATCTGGATCGCAATCATGCGCCAAGCCATGACGAGCAGGCTTCCACCTACAGCGCCATCGCCCGCGCCCTGGGGCCCGCGCGCAATCTGGTGGTGCGCACCCTGGATGTCGGCGGTGACAAACCGCTGGCCTACGTGCCGATGGACCACGAAACCAATCCGTTTTTGGGTATGCGCGGGATTCGTTTGTGCCTGGAGCGTCCGCAGCTGTTGCGCGATCAGTTCAAGGCAATTCTGAGCAGCGCCGGGCTGGCTCGCCTGCACATCATGCTGCCGATGGTCGCGCAGCTGTCGGAGTTGCGGTTGGCCCGTCAGCTGCTTGAAGAAGAGGCGCTGACATCAGGGCTCACGGAACTGCCGAAACTGGGGATCATGATCGAAGTACCGGCGGCGGCGTTGATGGCTGACCTGTTTGCACCCGAGGTGGATTTCTTCTCCATCGGCACCAACGACCTGACCCAATACACCCTGGCCATGGACCGCGATCACCCACGGCTGGCCAGTCAGGCCGACAGTTTTCATCCCTCGGTGCTGCGCTTGATTGCCAGCACCGTGAAAGCCGCTCATGTCCATGGCAAATGGGTCGGGGTGTGCGGCGCCCTGGCTTCGGAAAAACTGGCGGTACCGCTGTTACTGGGGCTTGGCGTGGATGAGCTGTCGGTGAGCGTACCGTTGATTCCGGCGATCAAAGCGGCGGTTCGCGAAGTGGACCTGCTGGATTGTCAGGCCATCGCCCAGCAGGTGCTGGGGCTGGAAAGTGCCGAGCAGGTACGCGAGGCATTGCGGCAGCACCACGAGGCAACGGTCAATACTTCACTGGTTCTGGAGAACTGAGCATGTTCGAGAAAATGCAGCGGGCGTTCTGGAAAGCTTTGACGCCGGACCTGGTGGTGGATGAGCCGAAAGTGGTGGCTCAGCCTGTTTGCGGTTTGGCCCCGAATGTCGTGGCCGCGCTGGGCGGTGTGGATAACCTCAAGTCGCAACAGCCGATGGCGCTGACCCGGGTGCGGGTGGAGTTGCGGGATGTGGTGCAAATGGATCGGCAGGCGCTAACGGCTGCGGGGGTGCCGGGCGTGATGCTACTGGAGGATGGGGTTGTGCATTTGATTACCGGACTTCAGCCATAACCGGACCTTTGTGATGAGGGGGCTTGTCGGACCGGCGCATCGCCCTGCTGGGTCGCGAGGCGGCCCCTAACTCTGCAATCGCATGGCCTGTGACCATCCGCTGCGCTGCCCTTACTGTTTCTCAACCGCAGGTGTATCGTATTCGCCTTTTGCAGGCCCCTCGCCTGTGGTTGATATGTGAGGTAGTTGAGTTCATGTCCTTTACCCGTCGCCAAATCCTCGGTGGCCTGGCCGGTCTTGTTGTCGTTGGTGTCGGAGCCGGTGGCGCGTCGCGTTACTGGCTGGGCAAGATGGCCGATGCTGACGCCGGTCATGACTACGAGTTGATCGCTGCGCCGCTGGACGTTGAGCTGGTGGCCGGGCACAAGACTCAGGCCTGGGCGTTCGGCCCGTCCGCACCGGGGACCGAGTTACGGGTGCGCCAGGGTGAATGGTTGCGGGTACGCTTCATCAACCACCTGCCAGTCGCCACCACCATTCATTGGCACGGCATTCGTCTGCCGCTGGAAATGGATGGCGTGCCGTACGTCTCGCAACTGCCGGTGCTGCCGGGTGAATACTTCGATTACAAATTCCGCGTGCCGGATGCCGGCAGCTACTGGTATCACCCGCATGTGAACAGCAGCGAAGAGCTCGGCCGTGGCCTGGTGGGGCCGTTGATCATCGAAGAGCGTGAGCCGACCGGTTTCAAGTATGAAAAGACCTTGAGTCTCAAGAGCTGGCATGTCGATGACGTCGGCAATTTCGTCGAGTTCAGCATTCCCCGTGAAGCGGCCCGTGGCGGTACGGCGGGGCGCCTGGCAACCATCAACGGCGTGCCGCAAGCGGTGATCGACTTGCCGGCCGGGCAGATCACCCGTGTACGCCTGCTCAACCTCGATAACACCCTGACTTATCGCCTGAACATTCCCGGCGTCGAAGCGCAGATCTATGCACTGGACGGCAACCCGGTCGAGCCACGACCGCTCGGCAAGGAGTACTGGCTCGGTCCGGGCATGCGTATTTGCCTGGCGATCAAGGCCCCGCCGGCCGGTGAGGAGTTGTCGCTGCGCAACGGCCCGGTACGCCTGGGTACGTTCCGTTCGGTGGCCAATGCCGATGCGCCGACCGAGTGGCCGCCGGCACTGCCGGCCAACCCGATCGCCGAGCCGGACCTGGCCAATGCCGAGAAACTCAACTTCAATTTCGAATGGGTCGGCTCGGTATCGGTCAACGTTGATAACGGCAAGCCGCCGAGCCTGTGGCAGATCAACGGCAAGGCCTGGGACATCACCGACAAGACCTGCGCCGACCGCCCGATTGCCAAGCTCGAGAAGGGCAAGAGCTACATTTTCGAATTGAAGAACATGACTCAATACCAGCACCCGATTCACCTGCACGGCATGAGTTTCAAGGTCATTGCCTCGAACCGGCACAAGGTCATTCCGTATTTCACCGACACCTACCTGCTGGGCAAGAACGAGCGCGCGCAGGTAGCGCTGGTGGCGGATAACCCGGGTGTATGGATGTTTCACTGCCATGTGATCGACCACATGGAAACCGGCCTGATGGCCGCCATCGAGGTGGCGTGATGCGTCAGATTCGTCCCGCCGCCATCATCGACCGCAGCCGTGATCGCGAGTTCATGCGTGAGGCCCTGGCACTGGCGGCCCAAGGCGCGGCCCTCGGCGAAGTGCCGGTGGGCGCGGTGCTGGTGCAGGACGGGGAAATCATCGGGCGCGGTTTCAATTGCCCGATCAGTGCCAGCGACCCGAGCGCTCACGCCGAGATGGTCGCCATCCGCGCCGCCGCCCAGGCCGTGAGCAACTACCGCCTGCCGGGCAGTACGCTGTATGTGACGCTGGAGCCGTGCAGCATGTGCGCAGGCCTGATCGTGCATTCGCGGATTGCGCGGGTGGTGTACGGCGCGCTGGAGCCGAAAGCCGGGATCGTGCAGAGCCAGGGGCAGTTCTTTACCCAGGGCTTTTTGAATCACCGGGTGTTGTATGAAGGCGGGGTGTTGGCGGAGGAATGTGGGGCGGTGCTCAGCGAGTTCTTCAAGGCCCGGCGCGCCAAACCATCAGACTAATCACGGACCCTGTGGGAGCGAGCTTGCTCGCGATAGCGGACTAACATTCAACATCTCTGTTGACTGACAGGGCCTCATCGCGAGCAAGCTCGCTCCCACAGGTTTATTCGGTGTTTGGGAGACTGGGGTTTACTTGCGGGCGACAATGACGGCGCGCATCGGCGCCGGCAGCCCTTCAACGGTCTTGCTGTGATCCTCGGGATCGAGGAAGTCACTGAGCGACTGATACTTCATCCACTGCGTCCCGCGCTGTTCCTCGACCGTGGTGGTGCTCACATCCACGCACTTCACGTCCGTGAACCCGGCACGACGCAGCCACAACTCCAGCGCCGGCACCGACGGCAGGAACCACACGTTGCGCATCTGCGCGTAGCGGTCTTCCGGCACCAGCACCTGATGCTTGTCGCCTTCGACCACCAGCGTTTCCAGCACCAGTTCACCACCTTTGACCAGGCAATCCTTCAGCGCCAGCAAATGTTCGATCGGCGAGCGGCGGTGGTAGAACACGCCCATGGAAAACACTGTGTCGAAACCTTCGAGGTTTGGCGGCAGGTCTTCGAACGGGAAGGGCAGGTGCCAGGCATTCGGCTCGGACAGGTAACGCTGCACCGCCTGGAACTGACAGAAGAACAGCCAGTTCGGATCGACACCGATCACACTGTCGGCACCGGCGCCGAGCATGCGCCACATGTAGTAGCCGTTGCCGCAGCCGACATCGAGGATGCGCTTGCCCGCAAGGTCCAGGTGCGGGGCGACCCGCGACCATTTCCAGTCCGAGCGCCATTCGGTGTCGACGTGCACGCCGAACAGGTCGAACGGCCCCTTGCGCCATGGCGACAGACCCATCAACGCAGTGCGCATTTGCGCGCGGGTTTCATCGTCGCAATCGGTGTCCAGCTTCAGGCCATTGAGCAAATCGACTTCACTCGGCTGGATCTTCGGCAGGGCGTCCAGTGCGCTTTGCCAGCGCTCCAGATCGCCATGACCCTTTTCCATTTTCTTGTCGAGTTGTGCCTGCAGGGTGTTGGCCCAGTCGGCCAGCGGGGTGCCGGCCAGACGGCGGGCGAGGGGGGACAGATCAATCATGGCAAGGCAATCAACGAGGCAAAGTTAAGACACTGGAACCACGGCACGACTTTCGAGAACCCGGCGGCCAGCAGGCGTTCGCGGTGTTCTTCGAGGCTGTCGGGCTTCATGACGTTTTCGATGGCGCTACGCTTCTGGGCGATTTCCAGCTCGCTGTAGCCGTTGGCGCGTTTGAAGGCGATGTGCAGATCGGTGAGCAGTGCGTGTTCCTGCTCGTCTTCGAAGCGCAGTTTTTCCGAGAGGATCAGGGCACCACCGGGCAACAGCGACTGACGGATGCGCGACAGCAACGCCGTGCGCTGGTCCGGGGCGATGAATTGCAGGGTGAAGTTCAGCGCCACCACCGAGGCCGGCTGAAACTCCAGCGCCAGGATGTCGCCTTCGATCACCTCGACCGGCAGCAACTCCTGGAACATCGAATCCTGCCCGTTGAGGTACTCGCGGCAGCGTTCGATCATGGCCGCGGAGTTATCCACAGCGATGACGCGGCAACCGTCGGTGCGCACGTGCCGGCGCAGGGCCTGGGTCACGGCACCCAGCGACGAGCCCAGGTCGTAAAGCACGCTGTCCCGCTGGGCGAACTGCGCGGCAAGCACGCCGAGGTTTTCGACGATGGTCGGATAGCCCGGCACTGAGCGCTTGATCATGTCCGGGAACACCCGCACCACGTCCTCGTTAAAGGCGAAGTCAGGCACCTGGGCCAAAGGCTGGGCGAAAAGGCGATCGGGTTCTTTGCTCACGGCGGTTCCAGCGGTGCAGGTGGAAAAGGCCGGCATTTTAGCCAAGTTGGCGCGGGGATGCGCGGGTTGTCTGATAAAGCGCCAAATCAAAAGATCGCAGCCTGCGGCAGCTCCTACCCTGCAAACGCGATCCCTGTAGGAGCTGCCGCAGGTTGCGATCTTTTTCTCATGCTGGTTGCGTTTTTTTGCTGAAAGCCGAGGCAGTGATACCCCATTGCCCCAGCCAATAGCTGAGGATGATCACATAAGGCGCGGCATCGAACGGCACCACAAACCGGCTGATGCCAATCACGCTGTCGGAGAACACGAACGCCACTGCGCCCGCTGCTGCCCACAGCGCCGAACGCTTGGGCACCTCGGTGCCGAGCCGGGCCAGTGCGCGCCAGAGCATGGCGCTGATGGCCAGACCGTAGACGATCACCGGAACCAGCAATGGCCCCAGTCCATGATTGATCAGGATCCCCAGCAGTACGGCACCAACACCGAGGGCGACAATCAGCGACAACAGCGCCAGACGCCGGCAGTCGCTCAAGTACGCTTTCAGATAGGCCAGATGAGCGACCAGAAACGCGCCCAGCCCAAATACAAACAAGTCCCCCGGCCACGCCAGCAACACGTCGCCGACCAGGGAGAAAATCAACCCCAGGCTGATCCAGCGCCGATATTCACCGGGCGGAGCGTCATGCAACCAGCCGAGCAAGGCCAGCACGGGCAGCGGTTTGACCAGCAGGCACAGCAGAGACGCATGCACGCTCAGGCCGTAAAGAAAGGTCACCGCACCCATCAGCGCCAGAATCAGCCAGCCCACGGTCAGTTAACCGAGATCGCGCAGTCGAACGAGTCCACCGGCAGCACTTCCGGCGCCCACGGCTGTTGCGAGGTCAGGCGCAAACGCCCGGTGCCGGTCGCAAAAGCCTGAAAGCGCCAGGTCGAGACCCCGGCCGCGCCGACGATGCCGGCATCTTCCGGGTTTCGATAAACCTCTGGCCCCAGGGCGTGCAACACGCCGCCGGCCGAATCCTGGATCGCCCAGCGATAGCCCGTGGTCGGATTGCTCGGCAAGGTCAGGATCAGGTTTTGCCCGTTGGTGAGTTTCACCGGACATTCGCTTTGGTTTTCCACTGTCACGTTGTGCGCAGGTTGCGTGGCACATCCGGCCAGCAGGGCGAGGGCGAAGGGGGCAAGCAGGCGAATGGAGGACATAGGCTTCAGGGGCTCCGGCGTTCACGACGAACGGCGAGCATAACTTAAGATGAGACAAAGTGTGATGGCCAGCCAAGGGCTGCAGTGCCAGGACTGACGCTTTCGCTGGCAAGCCAGCTCCTACAGGGTTTTGCAGTGAACACACATTGTGTGAACAGCGCCGACCACTGTAGGAGCTGGCTTGCCAGCGAAAGCGGTGGTACTGGCGCTACATGACTGTCAGAACAACACCTTCGCCACATCCGCAAACCGCTTGGCGAAATGCACGGTAATACCGTCCTTCAAATACTCCGGCAGCTCTTCGAAGCTCCCTCGGTTGGCCTCAGGCAAGATAAGCTCGAATATCTTCTGCCGCCGCGCCGCAATCACCTTTTCCCGCACCCCGCCAATCGGCAGGACATGCCCGGTCAACGTCAACTCACCGGTCATGGCCACGCCTTTTTTCGGTGGCTGGTTGCGCGCCAGCGACAGCAGGGCACTGGCCATGGTCACACCGGCGCTCGGGCCGTCCTTCGGCGTGGCGCCTTCCGGCACGTGCAGGTGGACGAAGGCTTCGTCGAAGAACTTCGGATCGCCGCCATAGGACTTCAGGTGCGAGCTGACGTAGCTGTAGGCGATTTCCGCCGATTCTTTCATCACGTCACCCAGTTGCCCGGTGAGCTTGAACCCACGGTTGAGGGTGTGGATGCGTGTGGCTTCGATTGGCAGGGTCGCACCGCCCATGCTGGTCCAGGCAAGGCCGGTGACCACGCCGACACCCGACAGCACCTGCTCGTTGCGGAACACCGGTTTGCCGAGCGAGGCCTCCAGGTCTTTCGGCCCGAGCTTGATCACCGCTTTCGGCTCGTCGAGCAGTTTCATCACCGCTTTGCGCACCAGTTTGCCGAGGTTTTTTTCCAGCTGACGCACGCCCGCTTCACGGGCATAACCGTCGACCAGTGCCTTGAGCGCGCTGTCGCTGATGCTCAGGCTGCCCTTGGACACGCCGGCTTTTTCAAGCTGCTTGGGCCACAGGTGACGCTTGGCGATGGCGACTTTTTCTTCGGTGATGTATCCCGACAGGCGAATCACTTCCATTCGGTCCAGCAACGGGCCGGGGATCGAATCGAGGGTGTTGGCGGTGCACACGAACAACACTTTCGACAGGTCCAGACGCAGGTCGAGATAGTGGTCGAGGAATTCGACGTTCTGCTCAGGATCCAGGGTTTCCAGCAGCGCCGAGGCCGGGTCGCCCTGATAGCTCTGACCCATCTTGTCGATCTCGTCGAGCATGATCACCGGGTTCATCACTTCGACGTCCTTCAACGCCTGCACCAGCTTGCCCGGCTGTGCGCCGATGTAGGTGCGACGATGGCCCTTGATCTCGGCTTCGTCACGCATGCCGCCAAGGCTGAAGCGATAGAACGGCCGGCCCAGGGACTCGGCGATGGATTTGCCGACGCTGGTCTTGCCCACGCCCGGCGGACCGACCAGCAATACGATGGAGCCGCTGATCTCGCCTTTGTAGGCACCGACCGCGAGAAACTCGAGGATGCGGTCCTTGATGTCGTCGAGACCGGCGTGATGTTTGTCCAGCACCTTGCGCGCGTGCTTGAGGTCGAGTTTGTCATCGCCGTAGACGCCCCACGGCACCGAGGTCGCCCAGTCGAGGTAATTGCGGGTGACCGCATACTCCGGTGAGCCGGTTTCGAGCACCGACAGCTTGTTCATTTCCTCTTCGATGCGTTTCTGCGCTTGTGGTGACAGCACTTTGCCGGTCAGCCGCTGTTCGAACTGTTCGAGATCGGCACTGCGGTCATCCTTGGTCAGTCCCAGCTCCTGCTGGATGACCTTGAGTTGCTCCTTGAGGAAGAACTCACGCTGATGTTCACCGATCTTGCGATTAACTTCGGCAGAAATCTCTTTTTGCAAGCGCGCGACTTCGACTTCCTTGCGCAGCATCGGCAGGACTTTTTCCATGCGCTTGAGCATGGGCACGCAGTCGAGGACTTCCTGCAGCTCACTGCCCGTCGCCGATGTGAGCGCGGCGGCGAAGTCGGTCAGCGGCGACGGGTCGTTGGGGCTGAAGCGGTTGAGGTAGTTCTTTAGCTCTTCGCTGTACAGCGGGTTGAGCGGCAGCAGTTCCTTGATCGCATTGATCAGCGCCATGCCGTAGGCCTTGACCTCGTCGGTCGGCTCGGTGGGCTGGTGCGGGTATTCGACTTCCACCAGGTACGGCGGGCGGTGATGCTTGAGCCAGGTCTTGAGGCGTACGCGGGTCAGGCCCTGGGCGACGAACTGCAGTTTGCCGTTTTCGCGGCTGGCGTGGTGCACCTTGACCAGCGTGCCGTAGAGCGGCAGGGCCGAGGTATCGAAGTGGCGCGGGTCATCCTGGGGCGTGTCCATGTAGAACAGAGCCAGGGAGTGGTGTTCGGACTTGGCCACCAGGTCGAGCGTCTCGGCCCACGGCTCTTCGTTGACGATGACCGGCAGGACCTGGGCCGGGAAGAACGGTCGGTTGTGGATCGGGATGACGTAGACCTTGTCCGGCAGGTTCTGGCCGGGCAAGGCCAGGCCTTTGCCGGGTTTGTGCTGTGGGGCGTTTTCCGGATCGGCGTATTCACTCGGGTCTTCGGGGAATTCCTGCTGGTCGCTCATGTGGGCACCTGCGCAATGGGTATGGGTCTTAGATGGGGCAGGTTGGCGGTGGTTTCAACGGTCATTTTCTGCAACGCGGTGTTTCAACGGCGTGTTCAGGAGAGAGACAGGTTAGCTGGATTGTGGCGCGATGCTCTGCGCTTTTGCTTTTGTAGGAGGATGGTGGTGATAATAAAAAAGGCGACTCCTTCGCAGGAGTCGCCTTTGTTTTGACTGCCGCTAAAACTTACTCGGACAGTTTGTACGCGATCACATAGTCACCCATTTTGGTGCCCAGTGAGCCGTGGCCACCGACGACCAGCAGCACGTACTGCTTGCCGTCCTTGCCGGTGTAGGTCATCGGCGTAGCCTGACCGCCAGCCGGCAGGCGCGATTTCCAAAGCTCGTTGCCGGTGTTGACGTCATAGGCGCGCAGGTATTGATCCAGCGTGCCGCTGAGGAAGCCGACGCCGCCGGCGGTGACCATCGAGCCGCCCATGCTTGGCACGCCGAGTGTCAGGCCGATAGGCAATGGCGAGCTGTCGCGGCTGGTGCCGTTCTTGCGTTTCCACACGACTTTGCTGGTGGTCAGGTCGATGCCGGCCACGTAGCCCCAGGCCGGAGCCTGGCACGGCACGCCGAACGGCGACATGAACGGGTGCATGATCACCGCGTACGGTGCGCCCGTGTTCGGTTGCACGCCCGCTGTTTCGCTCTCGCGCTTGCTGCCGGCCGCGACTTCGGCGCGAGGCACCATTTTCGAGACGAAGGCCATGTAGTTCGGGCTGGTGAACAGCATCTGGCGAACCGGGTCGACCGAAACACCGCCCCAGTTGAAGACGCCGACGTTACCCGGATAGATCAGGCTGCCCTGTTCCGACGGCGGGGTGTACTGACCGTCGTAACGCAGCTCCTTGAACTGGATGCGGCACAGCATCTGGTCGAACGGGCTGGCGCCCCACATGGCTTTTTCGGTCAGTTCCGGGGCCAGCAGGTTCAGGTCCGAACGGGCCTGGGTCGGTGCGGTGTGGTCGCCTTTCACGGCGCCTTGCGGAACCGGGATTTCCTTGATCGGGATGATCGGCGTGCCGTCGCGACGGTCGAGGACGTACAGGCTGCCTTGCTTGGTCGGCTGGATCACAGCCGGCTTGATGCCGTCGGCGGTTTTCATGTCCAGCAGGGTTGGCTGGCTGCCGACGTCCATGTCCCACAGGTCGTGGTGGGTGAACTGGTAGTTCCAGCGCACCTTGCCGGTGGCCAGGTCCAGCGCGACCAGGCCGGCACTGAACTTCTCGGCGCCCGGGGTGCGGTCTGCGCCCCACTGGTCAGGGGTCTGGTTGCCCAGTGGCAGGTAGACCATGCCGAGTTTTTCGTCGACGCTGGCCAGCGACCACATGTTGGCCGAGTTGCGGCTGTAGTGTTCGCCCTCTGGCAGCGGTTCGGTCGCGTCGGGATTGTTGCTGTCCCAGTTCCACACCAGATGACCGTCGTGTACGTCAAAGGCACGGATCACGCCGGATGGCTCGTTGGTCGACTCGTTGTCGGTGACGTGGCCGCCCATGATCACCAGGTCACGGGTGATCGCTGCTGGCGAGGTGGAGTAGTAGCCACCGGGGGTGAACGGCCCGATGCCTTGAGTCAGGTCAACCACACCGTTTTTACCGAAACCTTCGCAGACCTTGCCGGTGTCGGCGTTGAGTGCGATCAGGCGTGCATCGGCGGTTGGCAGGTACAGACGACGCGGGCAGGCCTGGGCGACGGCTTTGCCGGCCTCGGAAATCACTGCGGAAGCAGCGCTTTCAGACTTGGCGTAGGCCGCTTCGTCGTAGTACGACACGCCACGGCAGGTCATGTGGGCGAAGCCCTTGAAGCCCACCGGGCTCTTGATCTGCGGGTCGAAACGCCACAGTTCCTTGCCGGTGTCCGGGTCCAGCGCCAGCACCTTGCTGTGGGCGGTGCAGGCATAGAGCATGCCGTTGGCCTTGAGCGGGGTGTTTTCGTTGGTCAGTTCCACCGGATCACCGGCGGTTGGCAGATCGCCGGTCTGGATACGCCAGGCTTCTTGCAGCTTGCCGACGTTGGCCGGGGTGATCTGCTTGAGTGGCGAATAGCGGTCACCGAATTCGCTGCGGCCATAGGCCTGCCAGTCGCCTTCGGGCATCTGCGGCGCAGTGCTGGTCATGTCAGCCGAGTCACGACCCAACTCGCCCAAGGTCTCGCCCGGATGGGTGAACTGGCTGGCCACGGCGGTGGCACCGGCCAGGACCACGGCCACGCTCAAGGCGCCAGTGCCCATAGGGGCAGGGCCGTTGATCAGCAATGGACGACGGAACCACGGTAGCAGCATCACCACACCGAGGGCGAACCACAGCGCCAGGCGTGGCACCAGTTGCCACCAGTCCAGGCCAACTTCCCACAGCGCCCACAGGGTACTGGCGAACAGCACCAGCGCGTACAGGCCCAGCGCGGCGCGGCGGGCGGCGATCAGCAGGACGCCGCTCAGCGCGATGCCGATACCGGCCAGCAGGTAATACAGCGAGCCGCCGAGCATGCTCAGCTTGATCCCCCCGGCCAGCATGGCCAGGCCCATCAGTAGAAGCAGTATGCCGAGCAGGGTCGGCCATAGACGGCTTCGACCCAAGGCACTATCAGTGCTCATAGTGTGATTCTCCGTGACGTTTCAAGTAGTCCCGCGCCAGTTCACTGTAGATGACGATCCGGCGCGGGCAGGGTTCAGATAAAACTGGTTCAGCTAATGCAGTCCCTTGTGGGAGCGAGCTTGCTCGCGATTGCGGTTGAACATTCAGCATTGATGTCGACTGATACACCGTCATCGCGAGCAAGCTCGCTCCTACAAAGGTTTTGTGGTGTTGGTCAGAACGAGGACTGGACCTTGATCCCGCCAATCAGCGCGTCATCGACCTCGTTCACGCCACCAGGATGGCGGATGTATTGCAGGTTCGGGCGCACGGTCAGCCAGTTGGTCACATGCACGCCGTAATACAGTTCGGCGCTGTATTCGGTGTCCTGGGGCGGCAGGAAGGACGGATTGTCGAAGTCGAAAACGGCGTTGGCCTGGTTGGTCGCCTCGGCATTCTTGCGAAAGGCCGGGTTGACGTGGACGCGGGCCATGGCGAAACCGATGTCGTCCCTGGCGCGCGCGTCGAACGGGCCTTTGTAGACGAGGCCGGCCTGGACGTAGTTGTCGATGGCATTGGTCTTCTTGTCGTGCATCGTGCCGTTGGCGAACAGGCTCAGGCCGCGGGAGTGGTCGCTGGCGACGCTGGTGACTTGCTGCTGAAGGCCCAGCCACATGCCGTGTTTGCTCGAGGCGCTGCGGTAGGCTTCGCCAGTCAGGGCCGCAGGCTGGCCATTGCTGTCCTTGTAGACATCGGTGGCGCTGGCGCTGCTGTAGTAGTAACCGGCACGGTACTCGCCCGGCAGGCCGTTGAGCTTCGGCGTCCACACCAGTTCCACCGGCAGGACCGCACCTTGGGTGCCGCTGCCGCTGAGCTTGAAGCCATTGCCGCGATCCAGGTTCGACGAGTTCTGCTCAAACGCGCCGATCTGCGCGTACAACTGCGGCGTCAGGTGATATTTGACCCGCATCGCCCACTGGCTGACCGGCCAGTTGTACCAGATGTCACCCGCCCAGTTGCCGACCTGGGAGCCGCAGAACGCCAGGTTCTGGAAGTCGCAGGGGAAGCTGTTGAAATCTTCGCCCTCACCGAAACGGCCGACCTTGATGTCGAGTTTTTCATCGAGGAATTTCTGCTGATACCACATCTGCGTCAGGCGCCAGGTCTGGCCGCGGCCCCAGACTTCCTGGGCCGAGGTGAAGCCGCCGACACGCGGGTCGTTGATGCGGTCGTTGCTGATGTTGTTGCCGTTGCGTTCGGTGATGGTCAACTGGAACTCGGCGTCATTCCAGCCGAGGATCTTCTGCAAGTCCAGGTGGGTGCCCAGGCCGAACTGATCGCTGTAGCGCGCGGTGCGGTCGTGGTCGTAGCCGCCGTGCAGATTGCTGCCCATTTCACCGGTGTAATCGACTTTGAAGTCGTAGCCTTTTTCCGCGAGTTCTGTGCGAGTGCCGTTCCAGTCACCAAGCATCCATGGTGAATCGCTATCGAAGGCAGACGCCGCCTGAGCGCAGGAGGCAAGGCCCAGGGCGGTGAGGCCACCGATCAGGGGCAGGATGTTTCGATGGGTAGCAGCTGCAAAGACAGCGCTGTCTCGCAAAGATTTAAAGTCGGGCATAGAGACGGAGTTCTTGATCTTTTTCTGGGGGATAAACGGAAAGCGGCAGGCGTGAAGCGAAAGCAGAAGCGTTTCAGCAGGCAGCGGGGCGCAAGGATAATGTTCTGTTACAAATAGAGAAAGTGCTTTTGCTGACATGCATCGTTTCGGATTTGGTAACAGTGACAAAAGATCGCAGCCTGCGGCAGCTCCTACAGGATACGGATTCCAATGCAGGAGCTGCCGCAGGCTGCGATCTTTTCCGTTTCACCTACATTTAACGTAAGGTGCGCGGCTTCCAATTCCCACTCTGCTCGAAGGCCCGGCATGACCGAACACAACCCTGACCCGCTGCACGGCGTGACGCTGGAACAGATCCTCAACGCGCTGGTTGAACATTACGAGTGGTCGGGGCTGGCCGAACGCATCGATATCCGCTGCTTCAAGAGCGACCCGAGCATCAAGTCGAGCCTGACGTTCCTGCGTAAAACCCCATGGGCGCGAGAAAAGGTCGAACGCCTGTATGTGAAGTTGATGCGCACCAAACGACCGCTTTGAACAGGGTCAATCCGTTCGGGTTTCGCCGCCGTTTTGTGGCTGTGGCTGCCACGCTCGGCTGGGCGGGATTGAGCATCCAGATGTACCTGATTCTCCATTCTCGCTGGACGCTGGGTGCCAGCCTGATCGGCGGGCTGATGAGTTTTTTCAGCTATTTCACCGTGCTGAGCAACACCCTGGTGGCGACCGTGCTGACCTGTGAATGGACCACCCGCGAGTCAGCCGCGCGCCGCTGGTTCCTGCAGCCTTGGGTCAGCAGTGCGATTGCCGTGAGCATCGCCGTGGTGAGCCTGGCCTACAACCTGTTGCTGCGCCACTTGTGGCATCCCGAAGGCTGGCAATGGCTGGCCGATGAGCTGTTGCATGACATCATGCCAGTGCTGTTTCTGGGGTATTGGTGGCGTTATGTGCCCAAGGGCACATTGCGCGTGTGGCATATCGCGCTGTGGGTGATTTATCCGCTGGTTTATTTTGGCTATGCGCTGCTGCGCGGGCATTTGCTGGCGGTTTACCCATACCCGTTCATTGATGTCGAGAAGCTGGGTTATCCACAGGTGTTCATCAATGCCGGCGGGTTGTTGGCGGGGTTTGTGGTGATTGCGTTGTTGGTGATCGGGCTGGATCGTCGTCTTCATCATTAGTTGGAGTTCGTTGGATCAAGATCAAAAGATCGTCCGAACGCGGCCCGAGCCGCCAATAGCCGACGGCTTTGACGAATTGTTCGTTCAAACTGTGCTCATCGAGCAACACCCGACGAATCCGCCGCGACACTTTGCTCTCGGTCGCCACCCACGCGTACAGGCTGCCGGTTGGCACCTGGATCTGGCGCACGGTGCTCAACAAATGTTCTTTGCCACCTTCGCGCAGCACCCAGATCACATTGACCTCGGCTGCACTGTGCAGCACTTGCTGCTCCTTGCCGTTTTCCACCTCGACAATCACCAGTGCGCGCCGGTTCGCCGCCAGGCCTTCCAGGCGCCGGGAGATGGCGGGCAGGGCGGTTTCGTCGCCGATCAGTAAATAGCTGTCGAAGATGTCCGGCACGATCATCGAGCCACGCGGCCCGCCGATGTGCAGGAACTGCCCGGGCTGAGCTTGCGCCGCCCGGCACCAGGGTTTGCAGGGCCACAGCTTGCTCGGCGTTTTGCGGGAACAGCAGTTTGACGTGGTCGTCCGTACCCAGGCTAATGAATCGATTCTGGTCGGACCATGTAACACTTTTAAAATGAAACAACGGCGCGATTCAGTATCTGTCCTATTAGTCAGGGCTTGAATAGTCTGTTGTCGGCCTTTGTTTATCGGGTGTGTGCTACTCKTCCTACAGAAGTTGAAGAGTGTCAAAGGGCTGTATGGGATTTTAGGTTCTGTACGAAATCAGTCGAAACCAATTTGAATTCCACAGGCGTCGAGGTTCAGTAAAGTCCGCGTCCATCAAAGACAGGAGCCCACGATGGCCAAACGGTATGAACTCCCCGACGCAGCCTGGGATTTGGTTGCGGATGTATTCGATGAACCTCGTCGTAGCGGGCGCCCACGAGCAGATGACCGCTTGATGCTTAACGGCGTCCTTTGGGTACTCTGTTCTGGTGCTGCTTGGCGTGACATGCCTGAGCGTTTCGGCCCTTGGTCAACGGTTTATCAAGGTTTTCGTGACTGGCGCAATCGCGGAACGTTTGACCAGATGCTCAAGCGGCTTCACATCAAGCTGAACGGGCAAGGGGTAATTGATCTGGAGACGTGGATGATGGACTCACGGCAGTACGCGCAACCCGGGCCTCTTCTGGTGCTGGGAAAAAGGGGGCCTGAAGAACCGCAAGATCATGCGCTCGGCCGCAGCCGGGGCGGCCTGACCACCAAGATTCACATGCCGTTGCTGGATGAGGCGTACATACCAAGCTTGCGCGGCCGCCCTCGCAAACGCTGCCGATGGTTGTTGGCTGATAAAGGCTATGACGCCGAAGCTTTGCGTCGTTACTGCGACCGGTATCGGATGCAGCCGGTGATAGCTCTGCGCAGCATAAGGCGTAAACCTAAGCCGGATTTGCCGAGTCTGTTTGATCGTCCCAAGTACCGGCAGCGCAACATCATTGAGCGTATGTTCGGCTGGCTGAAAGATAACCGCCGCATCGTTACGAACTTCGACAAACTCGCGAAAAGTTATGCGGCGATGGTCTCGCTGGCCTGCGCCATGCGGTGTTTACGAGATTACTTTTCGTACAGAGCCTAAGTCAATCTGTTTGTAGGTGAGCTCTTACATGCGGCAGGTTAACTTGTTGGTTTTATTTATTTTTTTGCAATGTTTAGGCTTCATCTTTCCTACGTTGGTTGGTGAAAAATCCTACTTACTTTTCTTAGGAATTAGTCGAATATGCCCCGGCGTTGAAAGCTCAAACAAATAGCTATTTTGGCTTCAGCCAATAGTAATGACTTGTCAGCGTCTATTCGTTAATAGAAAGGGAAGTCTCGGCTTTGTTCGAACTTTTAATTGTCCAGCCCATTTGAAGTAACAGGTATTTACCCATGTTCAAAAAAATCGCGATCGCTACTCCTCTGGCCGTTCTGGCACTGAGTTCTTCCATGGCTTTTGCTGCAGGTGAAGCGCGTCATTCCATTAATCTGGTTGCGTCGGTTCCAACCAAGGAGTTCCACGTACTGCCGGTGGACCCGGATCTGGTCATCAAAGATCAAAAGTTGAGCTACAACCCGGTTTCCGGTGATCTGAGCACTCTGCGTGCGCAATTCGACACCAAAAACACTAATGGCTCGATTGCCGCCAGCCTTGAAAGTGAAGCGTTCCTGTCCAACGGTATAGACACGGATAAGGTTCCCTTGACGGTGACGTTCAATGGTAAAACGCTGAAACATACGGCGGCTGAGGAAGTCGTCGGCGAGGCCGAGTCCACTCCGGGCAAGCGTGTCGAACTGGTCATCGCTCCCACCAAGCCAGCCGCTGGCGGCTATAAGCCGGGTGAGTACACCGGTGCGGTCACCATGATCTTTGATGCAGTGCCAACGCTTTGATGTCTTGAATGCTTGTGAGCGCAAAGCTCACAAGACATCAAAAACCGGTCGGCAGTCTCCCCTGTCGGCCGGGTTTTTCACAGCATTAACCGTTCATTCTTAGAGAATTCCGTTCATGTTCCCGATGACTCCCATCGCGGCCGCGCTCGCACTTTTTTTTTGCGCAAGTGCACTGGCCGCGCCAACTGACAATGGCACGACACCCCGCAGTTTGCTCGCTCAGGCCAAAGGTTTGCCGTCCGAGTTCGAAGAGCACTTCTTCGATGTGCCTTTGGCGGTTCGGGTGGAACTTGATCAACAATTTCTGGGTGAGGCAATGATCGTATTGTCCCGCGATGATCGCATCACCCTGCTTGAGTTTGCCGATGTCAGCGACAGCAACATTCCCGCCAGTGAGCGTGAAACCTGGGCGGCTTACCTACAAAAAGGCGTGGCCCTCGGCGCCTGCGAAGGCAGTTGCCCGGCGCAGATGCTGGCCGTGCATTACAACCTTCAGAATTCATTGGTGTCGATTCTCACTCAAAATGCCGAGCGCGACACTGAAACCAAGCGTTATTACGAGCAGCCGGAAGGTGGCAGCACGGGGTTGATCCTGCGCAACCAACTGAACCTCAACGGTGGCCAGGATCAGGACCTGGGCGGGCGATATGGGCTGGAGGCCAGCAGCAGCCTGGGCAACTGGACCCAGAATCTGAATATGCAGCTAGCCCGTCTGGGCGGTCCGGATGACAAGCTCTATCACGCGATATACGAGCTCTACAGCCAGCGTGAGCTGGAGGGCAGTTTTATGCGCCTGGGTTATTTCACCCCCAACTCCGAAGGCTTGAGCCGCCAGCCACGTTCGTTCGGTGCCAGCCCCGACACGGCAGTGGGCCTCATGTACGGCAGCTCCGACAGCCTGGCGATCAACAGCCCCAAACCCAGCGTTTACCCGATCTATGTCACCGCCAATCGTCAGGCCTCGGTGGAGATTTTTCGCAATGGCTTGCTGATCAATACCCAACCGGTCGATGCCGGCTTGCAAACCCTGGATACCCGGCCCTTGCCCGGCGGGATCTACGAAGTGGAAGTGCGCTTGATCGAAGACGGTCAAATCACCTCCACCACCCAGGAGCTGGTGTACAAACCGAGCAACTGGCGCAACCACGATGAGCGCTGGCGCTACAACCTGTTCGCCGGGCAGGAAAGCAAGCTGTTGAGTAACTGGGATGAGCAGGCCTACGGCGACATGACCGCCGGCGCCGCCTTCAACTACCTGTTGCATCCGCGGATCATTCTCGGCGTTTCGGGGCGCCAGGTTCGGGACACACTGCAATATGGCTCGTCGATCGATTGGACCTTGGCTAACAACACCAGCCTCTTCGCCAACCTGTATCAGACCCAGGACCATGGCACCGGTCTTGATGTGCAAGCGATGTACAGCTATGGCACCGGAAGCGTATTCGCGACCCATAACCGCAGTTGGCTGGACACCACCAAAATCTTCGAAACCCTGCCCGATGGCACTCGGGTGCGACAGCGCAATGTGTTTGTCGGACAGACCAGCACTTCGTCGTTGTCGGTGAATCATCGGGTCAGCAGCAGAAGCTCGCTCAACGGCCGGATCTCTCACACCGACGGCAACAGTGAAGGCGTAGGCCTGGATCTGGGCTGGACCCAGCGCACCCAGCTGTTCGGCAGCGATGGCAACTGGCGGTTCTCGGTATTTGACCGGCCCGGCACCTTCAGCAGCGGTGACCAACGTAACCGTGGCTTCGACCTGACCGTCAGCCTCGCGCTGGGCGGGCCGGGTGAGCAATGGTCCGGCAGCATTGGTTCGCGCACTTCCCGTGATGGCGGCCGCGACAACAACGCTTCGCTCGGCTACCGAAAAGACCTGCAGGACCATGTGCTGCAA